>JABGRF010000252.1:0-11902 GCA_018648405.1 Candidatus Scalindua sp. | reverse complement strand
ACTATAACCGGAGTAGAAACATTTACCGTATTGAAACAGGAAGTTCGACTTAATGCTGACGGAACCGATCTTGGTGACTTTAATAGCCTTCAACCCGCAATGGTCTGGACTACTGGAAGCGGTTCTTCTACCTGTCCGACTGTAGACTCTATAGAATATGAATTTGAATATATAAACAACTAACTATGTATACCTATACAACGCTGAGAAACAACTTTGGGGTAATAACAAAGGATGCTTCGGCAACAAACCTTACACGTGCAGACACGCTTATAAACGACAGTATAAGAACTATCTGTAATCTTCAGGGCGGGAAGCTTAGATTTCTTGAATCTACCACTGAAATGACTACAGTTGCAGACCAAGAGAGCTATCAGATACCAAACAAATACAGAAAACTAATCGATATGTATATATATAGCGGCTCTGATACCTCTTCTGATGCTATATATGCTCCAGAGCCGGTCTTTGATCCCACTAAATGGAAACGAATTCTTCAGTATAAATACGGCACCGGAAGTGTTCCGTATTTTACCTATATAGAAAATACATCCTATAAAATACAGCCGGTCCCTGATACGACAGGAAATCTTATTATAGTGAGAGGCCGATTGCAGGTTCGGGACTTAACTATCGCAGACTATACGACCGGAACTATATCCTCGGTTGCAAACGGTGGAACTGCGGTGGTAGGAAACGGAACCACCTGGACAGCCGATATGGTTGGAAGATATATCCAGATAACCCAAACAACCGCCGCTGACGGTGGCGATGGATTCTGGTATGAGATAGGAGGATTTACAGACGCTACCAACATTACATTAACAAAACCATACGAAGGATTGGCAGTATCCGGAGCAAATTATACGATTGGTCAGGTGCCGGTTGTTCCGCAGGCATACCAACCAGCGATACTTAATAGATCCGTGGCATTATACTGGCAATTACAAGGAGAATTAGACAGAGCTAGGACATATTGGATGATGTATGATGGCGGTAAAGAGGCTGGTTTTACTAAAGAATATGGCGGTTTGATACTTGAGATGCTAGAGAATGAAGGAGAAACAGAAGAAGGGAGCTATATCCCTCCTATTGGGAATTCTTCGGCTACTCTCAATACTGCCCCGTATTACTTTCCTTATCAACAAGCTTCTGGCTTTTAACAAATAAACTATGGCAACACCATTTGGCGTTACGTCCGCCACAGATCCAAAGAAAAAATTTATCGAAGGTTTGGCAAAAGACCAAATCGTTGGTTTAAATGCGGCCGCTACCCGTCAACAGGCCGGAACCTCTAATGACGATGACGATAAAAACCTGCAATTCGCTACCGAAAGAGGGTTTGTTCCCAACCAACCAGCCTCTCCAGTAGCGCAGCCCACAGGCCAACCAGCGGCCCAGACGGTAGCCCAGCCCGCAGCACAAGCCCCTCAACAGAACGCAGTTGACCGTGCTTTCCAGGCGTATATAGCCTCTCTCGCGCCATCTCCAGGCGTTCAGGGCGCACGTCAGGAGTTTACTGACTTTGTAGCGTCAGCAAAACTAGGAGAGAGTGCACTCGAAGGCCAAGGCCGTGGAATTGTTAGATCTTTAGTTAGAGGCAAACAAGCTAAATTGAGAGAACAATCCGAGATAGAAGCCCAACGATTACAAGGGAATATAGGAATCGAACAAGGCGCAGCAGAAGCTACCCAAGAGCAAGCAGGAGCCCGACTCCAATTCCAACAAGGAGAGCTAAAGCGACAGCAAGAAGAAGAGGAAGCAAGACAACCCGTGATTCAGAATGTAGGTGGAACACTTGTGCGGACCGACCCTACCACCGGCGAGACCACCACCCTGTTTGCACCACCTAAAAAGAACGAACTAGAGGATCTGCTTTCAAGAACCGATGCCCAGGCATTAGGACTTCCTTTCGGTACAACAAAAGGAGAGGCAGCTAAACTAGGAATAATCCCTACTGCGAGTAGAAAATCTTCGCCTAGAGGGCCTGCTCCTATAACAGAACCCAATATAAAAGAGGCAAACCTAACTAAAACAGAGAGAGAACAAGCTCAGGTACTTGGGATAGGAGATTGGAGTCCTAAATTCTTGGAACGACTTTATAACAAACAGGATCTATCTGCACGAGATAGAGTAGACTTTGTTAATAAATTCAAAAAAGACCAAGCAGCGGTTCCTATGACACTTGATCCAGAGATATTCTTAGAAGTATGGCTTGAGAATAAGAATAAACCAAAAGATGTTAAAGCTGCTCCTCAATCTAAGGGGGTATCTAACGAAGATTTAGCTCGTGATGATTAAATAATATGGCAATTGATGTCACCAAAATTAAAGGATTTAAAGACCCAAAAACAGTCTCTACTTTGGTTCCTGAAAATGATCCGGTTGTTCAAAAGACGATAGCAAGACAGTTGTTGGCTGGATTTAAACCGATTCTATCTGGGATTAAGCTTTTAGAAAAAGCCCAGAGTTTTTTACCAGGCTCTACTTTTCCAGTACGCCCAAGTGTGAAAGCTGAATCTATAAAACAGACGGGACAGGCTGCGAAGTTTATTCAAGAGGAAACAGCTAGGTCTGGAGCGGCGATTGTGTTGAGTGCGAAAGGGAAAGATAAATTGCCTATTGATCCCTCTGCTTCCAGAGCAGAAAAGGGATTTCAAAAGCTTGTCTTTGGAGAGCGGCCATTAAGATCTATTCCTGGGGTTGGTGAAGAAACACTTCGGGGTATTGGTTTTTCAGAAGAAGTGTCAGAAAAATTTAAGGTTCCCGTGGGGGCTGCTTTAGTTGCGCTAGATTTTACAACGGGAGGTGGAAAGGATGACGTATTTAAGGCTCTTGTTAAGAGTAAAAAAACAGCAGAGGTTTCTACTATATTAAAAAAGGTTGGTGTTCCTGACGAGCTTATCACCTCTTATTCAAGATATTTTAAAGACGCAAAAACTATTCGGGAGGTTGAGATTGGAATCGAGGCATTAGACAACATGAAGGACGTTGTTAAGGGCCTTCCCAGTGATGAGGTGGTAAGAAGAACTATCATAGAGCAGTCCGTTCCAAAGAGAATAATAGAAGGGAAAGCTAAGGTGGTTGCCGATGTTCCGGTCAAAGGAAAAGCTGTTGATACGATTGCGCTTCACAAGACTGATGCTATTAACATCCCGTCTATAAAAAAGAGCGGTCTTATTCCCGCCAAGAACGGAGTGTTTGGGGAGGTATCGTTCCTTGCTGATAGTAAGAAGCTCGTAGACCAGCATATTCCTACTGGAAAAGCGGTGAGCCTTCCCGTTCGGATGAAGAACCCGATGATTATTCCTACCGAGATAACACCCCAGTCTTTAGTGAGTGAGTCAAAATTTAAAACACTCAGAGAGTTGGCAGAATCTAAGGGCCACGACGGGATTATCCTTGAGGCTGGAAAAGGCCAAGAAGGAAGAGTGTATCTAACGTTTGATAAAGCGAGTACCGTTGAGAAGACAACGCTAAAAGCACCAAGGTCGTTAGAAGTAGGGGCGCGGAAGTTTGATACTGCTGAGGAGTTTGTGAAAAGTCAACAAATAGATATTCCACCAAAAAAATTAGAAAAATCTTTTGAAGATGGATTTTATCCTATGGCAAATAAGGGAGAATGGTTTGGAGAAGCCAACTATAAAGCAGAAGGTGGAAGATTGATAGAAATGACACCAGAACAATTTTTAGCACAGGCTAAAGATTTAGAAATAGATGAAATAGCGAGAGAAAATATAGCCGGTTTAAAGGAACACATTAAATCAGGGAGAACATTAGACCCTTTGACTTTATTTGAAATAAATAAAAAAGACGTTAGAGCTAGTGATGGTAGGCACAGGGCCATTGCATCAAAGGAATTAGGAATTGGAAAAGTTCCAGTTGTTTCTTTTGTTCCAACGCAACAACTAACAGATATATTTAAAAAATCACGAAAGCCTACTTTAGCCACTCCCAGAGAGTTAAAGAGCGAAGTTTCCAAAGTGAAACGCCCAGTAACACAGCCAAAAGTATCCCCCCAAGTCGGTCAAACCCCAGTAAAAACAGGCCTAGGTCCAATAAAGAAGCCATTAAAAAAATCATATACCGAGAGCATAGTACAACCAGTCAAGAATGCAAGCGATGCCAAGGAATCCTTTAAGAAATTCGAGGCTGGAGATGAGCTTGTGAGTGTCCCAGGAAAGGCCGATATAGCTCCACTGGCAAAGGATGCCAAGAACTTAAAGGATATTAGCGGATTCAGAGGACAGGCAAGAGATATAACTAGGAATTTCGAACAAGTATTTGGCAAAGATTCTATCCAAAAACGAACCATCCTTGATAAGTTTGATGACGCAAAAGGAGCAAGTGTTGATACACAAGAGAAATTAATAAACGACCTGAAGAAAAACGTCATCGACAAATACGGGTTTAAAAAAGGCAGCAAAGAGAGTGCCGCAATCATGGATTATGGCGAGAAACTAAAGACGAAGAAAGAAATAATAGCTGAGTTTGGGAAAGAAAAAGCCGATCAGATTATTGCGTCAAGCGATTGGTTTAGAAGCCAGTATGACAAACTTTTGGATGATGTAAACAAGATAAGGGCTAAGATTTATCCAAGGAGTCCAGAAAAGATTATCCCTAAACGCAAGGATTACTTTCGGCATTTCACGGAATTGTCGGAAGGATTTGAGGGGTTAAAGAACGCATTTGAAACCCCGTCGGGAATATCTCCGCAGCTTGCTGGTATATCCCCGTTCACAAAACCAAAGTCTAAGTTCCTATCGTTAGCTCAGAGGAGACTTGGTGTGGGATCAACCAGAGACGCGATAGGCGGTTATTTGAATTATATTCCATCCGCCTCTTATGCAATGCACATTGACCCTCATATTTCTAGGTTTAGAGATTTGGCGAAAGAGCTTGCGATTAAGACAGAAGACACAAAGAATTTAAATAATTTCATTGAACACTTACAGGACTTTGCTAACGATCTAGCAGGTAAAACAAACCCTGCGGATAGATATGTTCAAAAGGTGGTTCCTGGAGGAAGAGTCACGATGAGGGTGGTTGACTGGTTAAACAAGCGTGTAAAAGCGAATGTTATTCTTGGGAATGCGTCATCTTCTATTGCTCAGATATTTAATGTTCCCCAGGGGCTTGCGAGTGCGAAGCAGTATTCGGTTAGAGGAGCAACAAAAACACTTGCACAAATATTCCAAGAGAGTCCGGCGATGAATAAGTCTACCTTTATTAAAGAGCGATATTCTAGGTCTCTATATAGCCAATTCGACCAAGGAATGTTAAAGAACACAAAAAAGTTCGCTGCATGGATGGTAGGAGTTTTAGATGAGGTTGGCACAAAGTTTATATGGAACTCTCATTACGAGAAGGCTTTAGCACAAAACATACCCAATCCTATTAGATATGCAGATGGAATCACAAGAAAGATGGTCGCAGGTCGTGGCGTTGGAGAGGTTCCGCTTATACAAAAATCTAAATTATTTCAGATTGCTGCACCCTTCCAGCTTGAGGTGGGTAATTCTTGGTGGGCAATGAAGGACCTAATATCTTCGAGAGACTTCACGGGTATAGCTGTTTTTATTTTAGCGTCCTATCTAATGAACCGAGTCGCCGAAGAGATCAGAGGATCTGATGTTGTGTTTGATCCAATCAATGCAATATACGATGGAGCTAAGGCATTTCAAGAAGAAGACAATAAGTTTGTTGGTTCAGCTAGGTTCAGCGGTAGACTTGCGGGTGAGGTTTTATCGAACGTTCCGCTTGGTCAGACGTTGGCCGCTCTTTACCCTGAATTTGGTGTTAAGGGCGTAACAAGAGAGGATCTGTTCGGAGAAGGCGATCCCACTAGATTTGGTGGGGGCATTTTATTAACTCGTGGAATCCAAGACCCGTTGTTTAAGATAGTTACTCCTTTTGGTGGCGGACAACTGAAGAAGTCGATTGAAGGAGTCAAGGCTCTTGTAGAAGGAGAGGTGCGATCAAAGTCTGGGAAGACTTCGTTATTCAAATTACCCGCAACTCCAGAGAATATAATAAAAGCTCCTTTGTTTGGTAAGTTTTCGACCGACGAGGCTAGAGAGTTCTTTGACCCGCACAAAAAAACCACCCTCCAAAAAGGGGTTGAACAGTTTGAAAGGATTTGGGCGATGGAATTTGAGGATAGAGTAAAAGAGTTGGACAAACTACAAGAAAAAGACGAAAAAGTGTATAATAAAGTAGTTGATATTATAACGAATTTTAAGAAGGGAGTTACGGTAGAACAGTACAAAATAAAGCAATTGGGCATAAAGAATGGCGAAAGAGCGCAAGAGATATGGAATCAGAGGAATAAGATTAAAGATTTTGCAGAAAGAGTGAAGTTCTTAGACGAGTTGGAGGATCACAATATATTAAATGAAGACGTTAGATCCCAGATAGACCAGATTAAAAAAGGGAAACTGAAGCCAGGATTCCAGGAAAAAGAACCACAAAAGGATTCTAATGTGATTGATGTTGTGGTGACATATGCAAAAGCGTTAGGTGTTGATCCGGTAACGGCGTTTAATAGGATATTCACCGGACAGAAAATACGTCGAATTGATAACAGAACCATAATAGTAGAGAGGCTTCCTATCACAGAGTCGCAGGCTATCAAGAAAGAACGTGGCGCAGAGAAGGATGTTATATTGGACCACACTATCCCGCTTCAGCTCGGAGGATCTAATGCAAAGAATAACTTGAAGTTAGTTCCGAAGATTGACTGGGAAGAGTATACGCCCATAGAGAATGCTATCGGAAGAGCATTGAGGAATAAAAAAATTAGCAAGAAAAAATCGGTCGAGCTTATAGAAAGCTTTAAGGAGAAGGTAATAACCGCAGACGATGTACTTAATGCACTGAAATAACTATGGCAAATAATGAATCGGCAATAAGAAGGGTTCTATTTCATGAAGTTACTGTTATATTTGCTGTCGTAACGGTTGTATTAAGTGTGGCTATTTTTGTGTATGATATTAAGCTTGAGTTACAAGAACTCGGAGGAAAGGTCCATGTTATAGAGACGAATCACCTTGAGCACATCCGGGGATCTTTAGACAGATTAGAAGAAAATTTAATTAAACAGCAGGAAGATGTAAAGCTGTTACATAACAGCGTTATTAGATTGAATATTTTATTAGATCAATTAAGCGAATAGTTCTATGGAAAAGATAAACGTATTCGGGAAGGTAGATGGATATAAGACATACGCACTTGTTCTTTTAGGAATAGTGTTCACTATTCTAAATGGGTATGATCTTATCCCTGGAGATTCATACGAGATAATAATGGCCTTATTGGGACTCGGAACAATAGGTACGTTACGTCACGCTATTAATAAAGCGTAATCTATGCGTAAGAGTAGTCTTCTGAAGATTTGCTCTATCCCATACAAGGAAAAAACTTGGGAACTAATATATATATTAAGCTGCCTAGTTTTTGCAGCCACGCTTATTTTAATAAAAATACTATGATACCTCAAAATCCTGGATTATATCCTGATAAAGAAGACTTACGAGATTATCAATACGATGACTTTGTAGCAGCAGCCGCTGACGTGCCAGAAATTGACTGGGACGAAGGATTTGATATAGAACGTGACCTTGGCATCACATTGAAAAGAGAGTCGCAGAATGGCTCATCCTCATGCGTCGCACAATCTGTAAGCAGCTATGCGGAGGTATTAAATTATGTTGATACAAAAAAGCGGGTAGAGTTGTCTGCGAGGGATTTATATTCCAGAATTCATATCCCACGTGGGGGGGCTTATTTGAGGGACGGCGTTAAGACGGTTGTTAAGCGTGGGATTTCTTTGGAGAGTTTGGTTCCCTCTTATGACGAAGGACGACCGCCATCGGAGGAATTTATGAGGGTGCAGTCCTCTACTGTTGAGGCAGATCAGGTTGCGTTAAAATATAAAGGCAAGAGTTATTATGCGGTAGCGGCGGGGATAGACAGATTTGCACGTGCTATAAAGGACGGTCATGGATTGTTGATGGGATTTACTGGTTCTAATCCTGCGTGGAGTAACCAAGACGTAAGACCACCGAAAGATGGGGAAAACAAATGGGGACATGCTGTGTATGGAGTTGGGTATGGAAAAAAGAATGGAAAGAAGTATATTAAATTCCTTAATAGCTGGAGTGAAGGGTGGGGAGATAACGGCTGTGGATATGTATATGAGGATTATTTTAAATCAGAAAAAGTATTTAGCGGTTGGGTATTAATAGACCAACCGAATAAAAAAGAAGACTCTATGAGACATGTAATTGATAAAAACAAAGACCAGTGGCTAGTTTCTGATGACCCAAAAGTTATGCTGTCGATTGCTGACGAAGCCGACCTTGAGAGACTTGGGGTAACTACAATCCCTGTTCCGATAGATACACTTGAGGGATACGTGGAATATAGGGGAGGGACGACAGAGGGGATAAAGAAATTCTTTAACCTATAAAAAGAAGGGCCGTAATGGCCCTCTTTTATTTTTTTGTTTTTCGGTTTCTTCTAAAATACCCGATAGTCTTTAAAATAAATCCCAGGTTGATGTACCCCGACGAACAGAAGACGTGTCTCCCAGCGTTAGCCAGTCAATCGTCATGCCGTGTGGCGTGTTTTCTACTCTATTAACCAAAGATACATCAACATGGGATTATTTTATTGAGTGTACAGCAACCCACCACACAAGAAAAGTATATATTGCGATGGCTGCTATAACTATTTTAATTACGATAAGTACATTTCTTATTTTCATTTTTGTTTTTAAATGTCTATGTCTGACAATAAGTCTCTAAATCCACTGTTTGTATTATCATCGGCGCACACCATGTGGCAATCATTACCGCATATATGGTCGGATATGCTTGAATTTATGAAATCTCTTATGGACTCTACTCGCTGCTTCTCGCTTTGTAACAATATCACGAGGTCTTCTCGTGGTAGTTTCCCGTATTTCTCGAAAAAATTAAAATCCATATTATTCTTCGTTTAATATTACACAGTCATCGTCGTGATCGACGTTATAGTCGGTGTCTATGTTCATGTTGCAGTGTGGGCAGTTTTCAATTGACATAATTCTAATCTAACTTACTTTTAAAGTGATTTATTACCCCCTCCATCTTCTTGTCATAGTATTCTCTAAATTCGCCCTGTAAGCCCTTCTTTTTCTCTTCTGCGTAGTTTACGTACAATACACCCCTAAGGCGCTGTGAGGGGGTTTTAAAGTCGTCTCTGGGCGCGTCTTCAAGTGGTATGTCCTCGTCTTTAATCTCATTCTCTTTAAATACGAGCCAACCGAATTTGCTTTGTAATTCCATCACCCTAAGGGATTGTTCTTTGTTTATCTCGTTGGTGTGGATATTAAGCCTGAGTCCCCCGTCGGTGAGTGAGCCGTATGATTTAAGTATTGCTGGTATTTGAAACATATATATTATCCCCAACTTTTATAGGGTTTTGTCTCTGGTGGTTGATTGTCGTCGTCTGGTATGGTTCCTTCGTAGGCCTGTTTACCGACACCGAATAATGCGGCGGTTTTCTTGAATGCGTTGGTGAACGCTCCCTTAGCAGCATCCCCGTGGTTGTTTGATGTATGCCCCCCATAACACGTTCTAACGGTCTCTAGGCCTGCTGTGGTGCCTGTGGCGGGTGTTGTTATCACTATACTCACCTTGGCTATGTATTCATACATCTCTCTTCCACTCTGGGCCTTTTTTGTGTTTATTAACTTGACCTCCTGTTTAGTAGACCAGTTAAAACCAACAACCTCGTTTAGGCGGTTTACGATGTATTGATATTTATAGCCCTTGGTGTCGTATCCCTTTCCCGTGACCTTCCCGTCGCTCTCTTCTACCGCATCTTTGGGAAGCTCTTTTGCTAGTTTTTCGTAGTACATATTATTTATTTAAATGTTTTTCCCTAACGCCCTCCATCCGCCATTCCTCTAATTGATCTCGTTCTATAGTTGGTTTATTACGAGGGACAGTATATTTAATATGTCCGAACTGTAGATTTATCTTATTGATCTTGTTTATGAGTTTAGTTGCTCTGGTCATATTATTCAATTACTTATTTTCTGCGTTCTTCTTTCTTCGACATTCTCACTGAGATATATTCTTTTTCTTTCATTTCTGTTCCTGGAATTGGATTCCCGTTTTTTGCGTGCGTGGGAGCGAGCGATTTTTTAAAGGTGTCCGTTACTCTTTCTTTAACGTATTCATTGAACCCTTCTTTTTTGCAAAATTCTATTGCGGCTGTTTCGTCTGTTATTGATATGGTCTTTCTTACCGACAATGATATTGTGGCTTCTTGGTATTTAATTCCCAACTGATCCTCAGCTTTCATTTCTTCTATGATTTGTGACTGTAAAGCATCCCTTTCCTTTTTTATAGGAGCAACAGCCTCTTCAATATCGGATAATTTTTTTCTTATAGTGATTAGTTTTTTTGCGGTATCTTTCAGCGACATATTTTTATTATATTAATGTAAGTAAGTTATTTCTTCGTTATCCATGATCGGGAACGTCTCCATATACGCCACTGTCTCCTCCTCTAACTTTTCTGCGCTGTCTAGAACCATTCTGCCTTCTTCTATTAATCCCGTCCGTCCATTGTATTTAATCGGCGGACTGTACATGAATCTATATATCTTCATATTGACTTTAGAAACCCAGTAAGATATACTTGGGTTACTGTTCTCCCCAAATACTCCTACGGAGTTATCCTTACTGCCCCCTTAATTGGGGGCTTTTTTTATTAAGTGTCGGAGGAACTCTTTAGCTTATTAGCCCGCTTTGCCGCGTGTGACTTCTTGGCAAGCTTGCGATAATATTCAGATCCACCGTGCCGTCTTGATGTCTCCTTCCCGCCGACCGCGCCGTACAGGCCAGAGACTTTTTTGTGGATCGCCATGAGTTCCTCCTGCTCTGTAGTATCTTTCATAGCTATATCTTAGCATGGGGGTTGCTAGAGGTCAAGAGTAATTGCCCACTGTTTATCCACAGGCTTATAACTGGCAATCTTACGAGGGGTATGCTAAGATGTATATAAGGAAGGAGCAGCACGATGAGACTTGTACTGGAAAACGAACCTGAAACCGACGGACCACAGATACTGGTGGTGAAGATGTGTATGTCGTGCTCTCGAATCCTCAACGGTGAAGAGTACGAATACCAGGCCATCGACGTAACAACACTCGTACAACTCGCAACACAACGGTTACCCCGCCTCAACGAGGTGTCGTTCCAGCACAGACCGTGTCCTGAGTGTTCGTCGCTCTGTGAGTTGACGGACCTGAAGAACGCAACCGAAGACGAGTGCGACGACGTATAGGGGGTGGTCAAGATCTACCTTAGGGGTTGCGGTTAACGCCGCAGTCGCAATGGCCACTTTATTCAGCGGAGTATCGTGGTCATCTTTTTTAAACATATATGAAGAAATTTATAAAAGAGCTAAAAAAGAACAAACACCTCGTTCCATTTGTCTGCGCACTTGGTGAGAGAAGGGGCGACAGCGACATTTACGACATACAGGTTTGGACCTCTGATAACCTTGACTACACTGAAGGAAGAATTGTACACGAACTAACAGAGAGGATTACCGAGTCTTTAATTAAGAGAAGGGGTGGGGAAGGGGGAGAAATTAAAAATTGAATGATGCGTGGGTGCGTAATTAATTGCGCCCATAGTGATGAATCGTAATCCGCTGCAAAACCCAGGACGCGGATTAACACGGGATGCCTAGAGCTGGGGTGAATGCATTACTCGCGCATCATTTAGTGTTTAATCTATGAAATGCAGCGAATGCCAACACGACGACGCTACGAAGTACGGACACAGTCACGCTTGTTCTAAGTATGTTAGTGTGGTGGAACGACTTAAAAAGTTGGATGAAGA
>JABGRF010000143.1 GCA_018648405.1 Candidatus Scalindua sp. | reverse complement strand
GCCGTGCCTGCATTACGTCTGTACCATCTTCAAAGTAGAGCACTACTGAGGAAAGCCCAAGCACAGACTTTGAACGAACCTTCTTCAGCCATGAGGTACCGTTAACGGCACTCTCAACAGGTATGGTAATCAAAGTCTCAACTTCAGACGTTGAAAGTCCGGGTCCTTCTGTCTGTATCTCTACGAGGGGAGGAGCAAATTCCGGGAATACGTCAAAGGAGCTTTGTTTGCACACCGTATGCGAACCTGCTATTAATAAAATCATGGTTACTACCACAATGGATAAACGCAAGCGCAAGGATGTTGAAACAAGCCACTTTATCATTTACCTCCCCCAAACTCAGTCCCAAATAACTCTGCAGCCCCTGTAGTAACAATTTCCTCATCTTTGTTGATACCTCGTGTCAGTACAGCTGAACCATCAATCACGCTAGATACTTCAACCCTCCTCCTTGAGTATGTATACTGTCTGGTTCTCAAGTAAACCCAGTTCCCACCATTGATGTCATACATTATTGCTGACCATGGAACAACAATTCTATTACCGGAACCCAGTTGAGTAAGTAAAACACTAACCTTCTGTCCAGTACGAAAGAGACCTTCAGAATTTGATATCTCAAAGAAGAGATCTGACGATACGCTGTTGGGGTCGCTGAGTGGTGGACCGTTTACAGATTTTGCATTATATACATTTATATTACTTATATTCCCGAGAGATTGAATAATTGCGTCCTTCTTCTGATCTATCTTTACCAAATCACCAACATAAACAGGTACACGTACCCAGACAGGATCCTGGCTGGACACCTCAAACAGGAGTGTTGACGCAGGAACGGCTTGTCCCGATGCAATATAAATGCGCTGTATCACTCCGTCAACAGGTGATTTCAACACAAAAGCCGAAAGACCTTCCGTTGCTGATTCCATCCCGGTACCGTCCAATAGATGCAGTCGTGCTTCAACCGCATTGAATGAAGCACTTGCTACAGCCAATCCGGATTGTGCCTGTAGATAAATTTTCTCGCTGGTTGCCTTATCATGCAATAGAATCTTTGCACGGTCTGCCTGAGCCTGTGCAACCTCTAATTGTACTTTCTTTACTTCGACCGCTTCACGCGCTCCAGCAAGATCTTTCTCCGGTGTAAGCAGTAACAAGTTCAGGATCGGCTGCCCTCTTTTGACCTTAGTCCCTGCCGGTAACAACTCATCACCGTTTATTCCGAAAACCGTACCTGCCATTGGTGCAGCAATACTCGCTTGATGCCCTGGTGGTGAAATAATTTCTCCTCCAAGCCTTAACGTATTCCGTATGCTTTGGTATTCTGTAACCGCAGTTTCTATTCCCAAACGCTGTTCCGCCTTCGGAGAAAGGATAACGGTTGTCAGCTCAGATTCCTTGACAGCATTTATAACCTGCGCTGGTTTATTTGATTTTCCTTTTGAATGCTCACTCTTATTACATGCACAAATTATAACTAATAAGAAAAGTAAAACGAATTTAGTTGTACATGTAATGATAAGCCTTAAGTTCCCTTGCACAATATTCTCCTTTGAATGATCACCTGAAACATCATAATTTTTCCTTTATCTCTGCAAATTCACTCTCTTCTGTTTTCAGTATATCCTGTTTAAAACCTACGCTATTTCTGAGTTGTGCTGAAGCCCGGCGCAGTCCGGCAATTGATTCAGCCTCTCTCAAGCGAGTATTCAGAAGCTGCCTCTTAAATCCAAGTAATTCCAGATATGAGATCTCTCCAACAGAATATCTTTTCCCTGCTTTATTTACTGCCGTTACGGCAGATGGCAACATATCAGAACGCAATATTTTTAACGCTTCCTGCGCTGAAAGGTAATTTGTATACGCCTCACGTACCTTAAATGCTATGCCTTGTTTAACAACTACATATTCTCTTACCGCCTGCTCCATTTGTACTTTAGAGCGAGAGACTTTACCATTATTCCAGTTAAAAACAGGCAGTTCAAACATTGCACCCGGTCCGAATTCGGAACCGCTCCTACCATTCTCATTAAAATCAACAATAGCGGTAAACTTGAATATTTTTGAACGTTCCCATCCCAGACGCTTACCTGCCTCCTCAATCGCAATCTCTGCAGCACGCAAATCCGGACGTGCTGCATATGCTGAAGTAACAAGCTCTTCAAGATTAAAAATCCAGTCAACATCAACCAGAGTCGGTGTCAGCTTAATAGTGTTTTGCTCCTGTTCCAATCCCAGAAGTTTTTTCAACTCCGCGTCTAAAAGTACGGCATCACGCACGTTATTAACTAAATCCCTCTGTTTTCCAGCTGCTTCAAGTTGAAATGAGACCTCTTCCAGTCCGCTAATGTCACCGGCACTCAGGCGAGCATGCACAATAGAAACGATTTCATCATTAAGCGCTGTCTCTTCCCTGGCAATATTTGCCTGCTCCTGTGTAAAAGCAAGATTGGTGTAGGTTATCATAACGTCACGTACAAGATTAAGGCCATTCTGAACCAGGTTCTCAGCAACTCTCTCAGCACTTAGCTTAGCTGCGGAGACACGATAAGGCCTCTGCCATAGTGACTCTAACACCATGAAGATAGTAGTTTCCATCTGTTTCGGTCCTGCCGGGAAAAACACTGAAAAAACCGGATTACTAAGCATACCTGCTTCAGCAAGATCTGCCCGCGAGAAACCAAGACTTACAAGATCAGCTTGGAATATAGCATTATTCCATAATGCAATAGCAACCGCTTCATCTTCTGTAATGCCGTCTGTGAGTGAAATGCCATCAGGTAACCTTAGTCCATTCTCATTTTCAACTGACGCGAGATTGTGCCCGGTATATTTGATGATAGAGTCAGATACATACGCACGATCATGAGTCAAATGCGTAGAGCAACCAACTGATATCAGCATGAATAAAAAAATTAAATATTTGCAGGTAGTTTTTAGCCTCATGTTTATTATAAACCAGATACTGTTATATAATTATTAAGCCGTTGTAAGCGGAATGAATATATGTAGATTACTATATATAATTAAACATTAAGGCAGGATGAAAGAAAGATGAAGAAATGTTAATGTTGCAGATTTTAGAGTAAAGTAGCCGTGTTAATCTTCTGGCTGGAGAGTTTTGAATAGAGTGTATTCAGGAATTTGTAGGATTTTTTGGAAGTATAACTTCAAATGTGCTTCCCGCAGCAGTTTTACTTTTTGCCTGTATATTTCCTTTATGGAGTTCAACAATGTTTTTGCAGATATTCAGTCCCAAACCGGTTCCACCTGTATCTCTGGAACGTGAAGAGTCAGCCCGAAAGAAACGGTCAAAAATTTTCTCCTGGTGTTCTTCTGATATACCAATTCCTGTGTCCTTAATACAGGTGACAACATCGTTGCCCCTATCCACCAGAGAGATAGAAATGCTGCCACCATGTGAAGTGAATTTAATGGCATTGTCCAGTAGATTGGAAAAAACACGCCGCAATAAATTTTTATCACCTTCGATCTGAATATCTGGTAGTTCGTTATTCAGGATATTTATGTTTTTTGTTTCCGATATCAGCCTGAATTTATTTTGAAGCTCATTCAACAAATTATCCAAACTGAATGACTTAAGATGTAAAATACTTGTGCCTGAGTCTGACCTTGAGAGTTCTAATAAGTCGCTTATCATCCTGGTCATTCTTTCTAAAGCACTTAAATTGTTTTCAAGCAAATCACGATACTCTTCTGCCGTCCTTTCCTTTGAAAGGATTACTTCAGTTCCTGTCTTAAGGGCAGCAACAGGTGTCCTGAGTTCATGAGAGACATCCGATGTAAACTGGGCAATTCTAACGAAAGAATCTTCAATCCTGCCCAGCATGAGATTTATTGTATTTGCCAGTTCATCCACCTCATCGCCAGTGTGTGTTGGTACAAGCCTCTTATTCAGGTTTGATGCAGTTATTTTCTGAGTAGTTCTGGTTATGTTTTCTATTGGCGATAGGCTCCTTCTTGCGAGAAACCAGCCTCCGGCAATACTGAGTACAATCAGTATCGGAATCAATATTAGCAAATTACTTTTTAAATTCTCTATTGTTTTGTACAGAGGTTTCATATAAAGACCAATCTGGAGAATATACTTTAATGAACCGTCCTGATCTATTGCTTTTGTCAGTAAACGAAATGGATACTTCCTCTCCCTGACCCGTACAGATTGAAATACACTCTCACCTCCTTTTGCTTTTGTAACCGCTATTTCTGATGTCTCCAGATCTTGAACTGAAAAGTTATCAGAAACGATAATCGTTTTCCCTCCAGCATCCAGTAGCCTGATTGATAACTTGTAATATCTGTCTTCAGAGAATTCCAGCGCAATTGCAGAGTTTAGATCATTCAGTGTAGAATCTTTGTCCAGGAGCGTCAGCAGAAGCTCTTCCTCTTCATCCATGATCAGTTGATCTGCTTTTTTATCCAGCTTATGTTGCAAGCGAAAATATAAAAATGTCCCCGAAAAGAGTAATATTCCCATAACTGACAGCAAATACCATAGGGTGATTTTAAAGCTGATAGTTTTGAGGAATCTAATCCTGTTCTTCGATGACATATCCCGCACCTCTTTTTGTATGTATGAGTTTTATATTAAAACCCTTATCAATTTTATTTCTCAGCTTGGCTATATGAACATCCACAACATTACTGAAACTCTCAAAGTTCGAATCCCAAACATGTTCTGAAATCATCGTTCGGGTAACTACCTGACCTGCATGGTTCATCAAATATTCCAAAAGCGAAAATTCTGTAGGAGAAACCTCTATCTTTTTCTTTCCTCTGAATACCTTTCTGGTTAATGAATCAAGAGTCAGATCAGCCACTTTTAATTCTAATGCTACCTTGTGGCTGCCCCTTCGTAGACAGACACGAACGCGAGCCAGCAATTCATGAAAAGAAAAAGGTTTAACGATATAGTCATCAGCCCCGATATTTAATCCTTCAACCTTATCCTTTGTTGAATCTTTCGCTGTCAAAAAGATAACAGGAGTGTTGATGCCTGCAATTCGAGCAGCTTTAAGTATCGACAATCCATCATATTCAGGCAGCATAATGTCCAGTATGATAAGGTCATAACTTTCATGTGTTGCCTGATGTAATCCATCTGTACCATTAAGTGCAAGATCGACTACATAAGAGCTTTCTTCAAGTCCCTTTTTGAGGTATCTTGCTAATTTTTCCTCATCTTCAACAACTAATATTCTCATTTTTTAAATCAATTCAACAGACACAAAAATACAAATACCGTAAAAAAGTCATTAATATAACAAACTGTATTCTATTATCAAATCTTGAGCTTTTTATATTTAATAGCATAACAGACATTAAGGAAAGATGAAGGAATTATTAAGAAATGTTAATAATATGGAAGTCAGAGATTTTAATCCCATACCCACCTAAATACACTTAACATGTGAAAGTTATGTATGTGGTGAAAAAACTATGTGGGAGAAATTCCAGATCCTTCATAAATGTGGATAACTCAAAAGACATGTTAGCTCTCCCACATCCCCTCATGGTGAAATTGAAGTGCTTAAATTGATACTATAACCTGTACAAATTGGTATAAATTGAGGCAAATAGAGGCAGCTCAAAAACAGTTATAAGTGTTTGATATATAACGTATTGAGTTGGTTTTAAAGGGGTTGTGAAAATCGCCTGGATGGGATTACGAGTGACATACTCTGTCATCGGCACACAAAGATGAACTGGCGAGTGTTGTTTGGGGTGAGTTATGAGTAAAAACAAAACCTCTTTTACTTTCCAACCAAAAACTTAATGACAAAAAAAACTACAAAAAAACACTGTAGTCAGATTGTAGTCAAAATGTAGTCAATCCGGTAGTATTCAGCCGGACACCACAGGAATCAGAAGGAAAAAAGTAAAATCATAAGTTGTTAATGAATAAAGTGATAGCGACATAACATACACTAAATCAGGCAGTTATGTAAATTGTTAAAAAAGGTCTTCTAGCGTCTCTTAATCAGTGGGTCGAAGGTTCGAATCCTTCAGGGTGCACCATTAC
>JABGRF010000312.1 GCA_018648405.1 Candidatus Scalindua sp. | reverse complement strand
TACGCATTTCATGTCTTTTTGGGATATGACAACTACCACAGATCTTAAAGTCAAAAGAGATTTTGGCCAGTTTCTGACCCTCTTCAACATCACCTTTGTGCTCACCTGCCATAAGATGGCTGTACACCTCTCCAGGACCATGGCATCCTTCACAACCAACACCCTGCTCTGAGTACACCTTCTTGTCTTCCCGGTAACCAGTGGTATGACATTTATAACATTTCTTTTTATAATCCGAATTTCCGCTTCTATAGTCTGGCTCTTTTTCTATCCTCTCAAAGGTCTTGAACTTCGTCTTACTCCACCTTTCGACGTGTTCAGGATGCATTTTTTTGTGGCACTTAATACATTTTCTTCTACCAACATATATCTGATATTCACCTGTCGGGCCATAGAAACTCTCCACCCTGAGCCTGTCTTCATATTCAGGATTCAATTCATGAAGCCGCTTCCACATTTTTATAAACTCATCTGCTGAAGCAGTACGCGGGCCTTCCATTTCTTTCCTGTCTGCATGAGAACCTTCGTGTGCACGTTCAGATTCGAGGGCCCGTCCATTACCACCATGACACACCGTACACCCATAAACTTCGAAAGGAATTGGAAGCCCTTCCGGATGTAATTTAGTTAATTTATCTTCATCAATATGACAAGTCATGCATCTTTCCACCCGATGTCCGTTCTCCATATTACTCCAAAGCCCCTCACCTTTGAGCAATATCTGCTTTATCTTAAACTTTGTGCTTTTCAAGCCCTTGATCTTATTCTCCAGCTCTTTTGCTTTTTCCGGATCACCCCATTCCGGGTTTGACCAGAACCCATAGCTCTCTTCCGCCTTTGCGATCTTCTCCTTGATAACTGCCCTTTGGTGCTGCTTCCACTCGGGATTGTACTCTTTATAAAACCACACCACCGAAACACCCAGCATCAAGATAGATAGCACTAACAACCATATTAATTTGACGTAATGTTCCATTGATTTAAAAGTTTAGAGCTGTATTAAAGATCTCAAGAGACAGGATATATTTGACATCAAAAATATATCTTAGGAAAATTTTGATTGGGACTAATAACATTATTGCCATTAAACTTACAAAAATATAATATCTTGTAGTGCCCAACGTTTTATAAAAACCTTTGAAAATAAGCCTTGGAGCAATCACACAAGCACTAAAGTACAGAATGAAGAACGCAAACCCGCCGGCAATGTGAAAGTTCACCATCTCAACCGGTAGCGCATCCTTTACAACAGTCTTATCTTCCCATGGCCAGTAAAACACCCTGCCCGGACCCCTGAAAAACTGTCCAACAACTATCAGGATATACCACATTGCATAACCAAAGCAGAAAGCAGAGACCGCAATCGGCCTTGCCCTAAAGGAGTAACGGCCGATACCGCTCTCTTTATTTGGGTCAATAAAAGGCAGGGCTATCAAGCCAACAAACAATATAGAAGGTATTACAACCCCTGCCAGCCACGGATCAAAATATATAAGCAGTTCCTGAAGCCCGATAAAATACCACGGCGCCCTCTCATCAAGCGGCGTATCGGATGGATTTGCTAATTCTTTCAGCGGTGCATCCATATACAGAGACCACACCATAATGATGAAGGTAAACAACAGCCCTGCAATAAACTCTATCCCTACAGAGTCACGGAGGTGCCTGACTGTGTAGTCCTGCTGTTTCGGAGTTAGCGTTTCGAACCCTTCTTTATAATCAACAGATACATGAAGATCCTTGACGTATTCCCATTCCTCCTTTGACATGCGGACTATTACTTCATCCTTGTCTTTTGTTTCGTCTTGTTCTTCAGCCATATCGTGTTATTCCCAGAATAGTGTATGCTACATACTGCCCCTAAAGGCGGAATTAAAGTGGCCCTGAAACCCCTCCCGCTCTCCTAATTCGCCAGAAGTGAAAACCCATTAGACCGGCTATTCCGAGAGGGAGTGCTATTGCATGTAAAAGATAAAATCTTAATAATGTAGGTTGCCCAACCGCAGCACCACCTACCAAAATAGAATTCACGTCTTTTCCCGACTCCAATAGTGCGAATGGCCCCTTTGCCCCTAATAACGGAGCGTTCTCACCCATGCTACACCCTATAGTAACACCCCAGTAAGCCAGTTGATCCCACGGAAGCAAGTACCCTGTAAAGCTTGAAAGCATAGTAAATACCAGCAGAATCACCCCGACAATCCAGTTCAACTCCCTTGGAGGCTTATATGCTCCTGTCAAAAATACACGTAACATGTGAAGGGATACAAACATTACCATTAAGTGCGCAGTCCACCTATGCATGTTTCTAATTAAAACTCCAAATGGCACAATATATCGAAAGTCCTCAACATTCGCATAAGCCTTGTTGACATCTGGGTTGTAATAAATCATGAGGAACGCCCCTGTGCATGTTAGCAACGCGAAGAAGAAAACGCTTAATCCCCCAAGACAGAATGTGTACATTATAATTCTTTTACCACCCACACTCATATTGTACGGGTGCAATTGCATGATCTTGGCAATCCCACGCATTAAGCTGTTTATTGGAGAAAAAGGTTTGAATTCACCAAACAAAAGGTCTCCAAATATAGCCTTCCATACTTGAGTACCCTTTGCCAAATCTTTTATACTTTTACCTTTTTGTTCTTTTTCTTTTTTTTCTTCCATAATCGAACCAACTCCCTATCAATGTGACATCACTGCCATTGCCCGACAAGTTGTAATTCAAGATTACTTTTTACGAAACCTGAACACACCCAAAACCACTACCCTGTCTCAACTGGCAGTATGTAATCAATATCTACAATCCGGTCCTTGTCTACAAGCAGACGGCCATCATCACTTACCTCAACATGCGCATGCGCCAAAGGCTTTGGCGGAGGACCGGCAAAGTTAACTCCATTTTTGTAAAACTGCCCACCATGACACGGACATTTGAATATTTGCTCTTTCTCAAGCCATCGAGGCTGACATGATAAGTGCGTACATACTGCTATAAGTGCATATATACCTTTCTCCTCCCTGACAATCCATACCTTGCGTGTTTCAATGAGCGTAACTGAACCCAGAGGATAATCTTCCGGCTTGCCCGCTTTAAAAATACTTGAAGGTTCATACGACACTCTGGGGATCAAATAACGAACTACAGAAAAACTCCACATAGAAACAAGTCCCCAGAATGACAGCCATGCTCCCCAGAAAAGGCATCTTCGAGTGATCGTCTTTGGATGGACAAGAAGAGAGCCAGGATCGTAAGATTCACTAATTTCTGCTGCAGACTTTTCCCTTATTGTCTTTAAGTATTTAACGTCAACCTTATCAGTCATATTTAAAACTTAAAAAGAAATGATGGATATAAAAACCGAAGTATTTTGCTACTACTAATGAGAAACTGCAACCTGAGAAGGCATTAAATTTAATATTATTATGCCTGTTTGGTGGGCTACAAGGAAAGACTCTTCACCTTGATTGAGACAGGAAGATACCCATAGATCATCATAAACTAACACAGAGAAGCGGAACAAAGAGTCTCAATGGGCTTTACCAAATATCCACATTCAAGCCACCGTAATCTACCACAAAAACACGGAAAATATCTTCGTTAATGCTGTGCATGTAATATCTTAGAACTAATAATACACCTTGTCAGATGCTGTTCTTATTAACTTTATAATCTACTATTTGACTGTGTCCATTTATTTAAGGACGCTTCAATTTTATAGCAAAAAATATACCACAAAATCACAAGTAACACAAAAGAACCTCGACGATGTAAGTAATTGCTATTAAATCACATATGTAAATATATTTTTTAGCAGATGATCCTCCTGTCCGCATTCTCGTCTAAACATTGTGACAGCCTGTCAATACACATTGCAATTCAGTAAAATAGAGGACATTATGTCAGCACTCGATAATGCTTGTTTTATTGACTCTGAAAAAATGTAGCGTAGTTAAATATAGCCAAAATACCCTTGTAATCAAAACAATGAAGCTGTAGACTTTTTTAGTAGGCTTTTCAAGAATCCCACTGTAACAATTCCTAAATATTGATACTAAAATTAAAGAGGAGTGTATGATGAAAAGAGCCGTGATTGTGTTAAATACTGCTGTTTTACTAATAATATTCTCTTTTTATGGGTGTGGTATTGCCGATCAAACGAATAGTGACTTAGAGAGTGCCTCAGCCACCGAGCCAACAACACATATTGTTGAGATGACGGGCGATTATGAGTTTGCCCCCTCTTCCTTAACTATAAAGCAAGGAGATAGTGTGAAATGGGTCGTGACCGGCAATAAGCCTCACGAAGTAGCAAGTGGACCAGTAATTGAAACGGAAGACGGAAGGGAAGGCGTACCTGATGGCCACTGGAAAACAGGAAAAATGGATTCAGGAAGCTTTACTTACACGTTTCACTCTACCGGCACGTTTCCCTATTACTGCGATTCTCATGTTGATGTAGGAATGATAGGAACGATTACAGTTCAATAGTTACCCCATAAAGAATAACGATATTCTTATCTCGTCAAACGTAATCTGGAATATTGAGCCTCTTTTTCCAAAGTTATTTTTGGTACAATAGGATTTGAGTCGATCAAATAACATAGGCCTTGGGAGGTAAATATTACGCTGCATCGCAATTCCACGACATTGAACTTTGTTAAAGCAGCGATAGCTACGCTGCTTATTCTTTCTTGTCTATCGTTTGTTGGGTGCGGTAAAACCAACAAAGACAAAACAGAAGAAAGCACAAAAGACAAAGTTACCACGTTAATCCAATGGCTTAAGGACAAAGACAGAAGCGTACGGCAAATGGCAGCAGAGCAGCTGGGAGAGAGAAAAGAAACTCGTGCTGTTAAACCTCTGATTGCAGCACTGAATGACAGTGACAAAAGCGTACGATGGAGTACTGCAGAGGCACTGGGAGAGATAAAGAATGCCCACGCCGTTAAACCCCTGATTAATACACTAAACGACAATGACAAAAGCGTACGGTGGAGTGCAGCAGGGGCGCTGGGAGAGATAGGCCCGCCAGCAGTTAAACCCCTTATCGCCGCACTCAAAGACAGTGACAGCAGAGTCAGACAATATGCAGCGGCAGCGCTGGGAAAGATAAAGGACACCCGCGCCGTCAAACCATTAATTACAGTTTTGAAAGATGTCGACAGCAGCACCCGGAACGCGGCAGCGAGAGCGCTTGGAAAGATAAAGGACGCACACGCTGTCGAACCATTGATTATAGCACTCAAGGACGATGACAGCAGTGTCCGTCGGGATGCAGCAGGAGCGCTGGGAGAGATAAAGGACACGCGCGCTGTTCAACCCCTGATTGATGCACTGAAGGACAATAACAGCACTGTCCAGTGGTGTGCGGCAGAGGCATTGGGAAAGATCAAGGATGCCCGTGCAGTTGAGCACTTAATTGATACACTTGAAGATAATGACAGAGGTGTCTGGAGGAAGGCAGAAGAAGCACTGACAGAGATAGAGAAAAAATGAAATATTCACTCGTAATTTTTGCCGTATTCATCGGAATATCAATAGCCACTGCTTCCTGCAAGAAATCTGAGGAGGTAATTATTGAAAGAGTTAAGGAGTCTGAAATGCTTGCTCAAGACCATGGAAGTCTGGCAGGGGCCATGAAGAAGGCATCGAGGACGATGAGGAGACTGGCAAGGACGATAGAAAACAGTGATTGGGTTGAAATGGCTAAGTGGGCAGAAGAGCTAAAAGAGAACATAGGCTTTAATTGTGTTGAATTATATATGATTGAGAACAATGATGTTTCAAACGAGTTTATGGAATTAAGCAGCAATTTTAACAGTGCTTTAAATAAGTTAATTTCGTGCAGCAAGAGCCAAGACACCGATAAAGCTAATATTGGATTTGGCAACCTGGTAAGGTCGTGTGACGCATGCCATGAAAGTTTCAACAAAGACGCAGAAACAAAATTAGACTTTACAGATTCATAATAAAGGTAGATATTCTAAAACTGTCATACCGTTGCGACTTCCTCCTCGGTCAGGTAGCAAGCTGGGTCCGCCCCGAATGGATCGCCGCACATCTCCTCTGCCCTGGCCCCGCATCCCCTGCAAAGGTGATTATG
>JABGRF010000311.1 GCA_018648405.1 Candidatus Scalindua sp. | reverse complement strand
AGATGTAAATATCCTCTATTTTAAGTATATTCTTTACCGTATTACATACATCAAATCCATCCATTTCCGGCATCATGACATCAAGGAGTACAAAGTCAGGCTTTTGGGCTTTAATAATCTCAAGAGCTTGCTTGCCATTGCTTGCATTCAGTAGAACTACTCCTTTATCTTCAAGCGGCTCAAGAGTCTGTTCAATTAACATTCTCATTCCAGGTTCATCGTCCGCCATCAATATCTTAGTCATTTTTTTCTCCTAATATTATACTTGCTTGTTGAACTTAATTTCTGTTCCGGTTTCTATTTCTTGGTACTTCATGCTGTTGGTATGGTGAAAGAGAAGGTGCTTCCCTTCCCATTCTCACTCTCCACCCATATCCTGCCGCCATGTTTCTCTACAATATGTTTACAGATAGAAAGACCCAGCCCTGTCCCTTTCGGCTTATCTGTAAGTGTACTGTGTACCTGACGGAACATTTCAAAGACCGACTTCTTGTTATCATCTGATATTCCAATACCTGTATCTTCTATACTCGTAACTACCTCATGTTCACGTCTCCTTACCCTGCAAGTCACAGAACCATTTTTCGTAAACTTCACTGCATTGGAAATAAGATTAATCACAACCTGCACCAGCCTGTCATTGTCACCAATAACATCAGGCAGCCCATCCTCAATATCACTTGTCTGCTCAAGTTCATTATGTTCAAAGAGGTAAGTGGTTATAGACAGCGCCCGTTCAACGATCTCTCTCATTGAAAGAGTTTCCATGTCCCACTCAACCGCGCCTGCCTCAATTTTTGATATGTCAAGAAAGTCATCTATAAGGGTCGATAGCCTCTTGCCTTCCTGTTTAATCATGTTAAAGTTCTCTTTTATCTGTGGTAAGGTTCTATTCACTTTGTCACTATCAGTTTTGATATTAGGTAATATAACATTCTCAAACTTTTTACCTATTATCTGTGCAAATCCTAGTATCAACGTAAGTGGTGTTCTCAGTTCATGTGATACTGTAGACATAAAATCCGTCTTCGTCTTATCGAGTTCATTAAGCCTTTTATTTGCTTCTTTTAATTCCAAGGTTCTCTCTTCCACTTTATGTTCCAGTGTATTGTAGAGAAAGGCATTTTCAATGGAGGCTGCTATCTGTGCTGACAATATTTTCAAGAGTTCCAGTCTCTCTGACGCAAACACACTCCTGGTCAGTCTGTTCTCAATATAAAGTATCCCGATCAGCCTTCCCTGATTGATTATTGGCATACAGAGTACGGACTTCTGCTTTGTTCTCTTTACATACTCATCATCCATAAACATACCCTCGTGTGCCGCATCGTTTAAGACAACGGTTTCCCTTGTCCTCCATACATAGTTGATAATTGGTATAGATAATTTATTGGTAGCTTCAATAGGTACGGATTGTAACATGGTAATATTATCTGTTTCAATATCTCTCTCCGCTTCTATAACAAGCCTTCTTTCCTTTTCTGTTATAAGAAGCCCTTTCTGAGAACCTGTATTTTCTATTAATATCTTCATCAATTTTTCCAGCAGCCTGTGCAGCATGATTTCACCGGTGATAACCTGAGATGCCTTCAACACAGTATTAAGAGCAAGAAACCTCGATGTTGATTCGGCAGAGGTTGTGGATGTGTGTGGCGAGGAGTGTTGTGCCAGTCCTTCTGGAGAATCATCTGTAAGTAGCTGCGGGTACCGGTTCATTAGATCATCTACCTTTGCCTGTGCTCCCCAGCGATAATAACAGTACCTGGCATCTTTCATGTATACCCCGGCTATTTTGTCTCTTCCTTTTGAGAGATAGTATCTTGCTGCAACTTCATTGGCAAGAGCCTCTTCGTTTACATATTCGTTTTCTTTTGCAAGTTCTATTGCTTTGTCATAAAGGTCCATTGCCTGCGCGTCTTCTCCTTTAACTCTTGCCAGCTCCGCCTCAACCAGGTAGTACTTGTGCAGGTAGTTCATCGGGGCGTGATCCGACCACTTTTTCATACGCTCCTGATTAGAGCTTACTTTTTCCATGTATTGTTCCTGCTCCTTGCTTTGTGCGTCAGGATACAAAGCAAGGAGGGCAAGGGAGTAGTAAAATATGCGAAAGGGAACTGAAAGCTCTCCCATTACACCTTTTGAGTATCCCTCTGCTACTTTGGCATTGTCTACAGATTTGGCACAATCATTAAACAGATAGCATAGTATGGATTTGTAGATGTACAAGGCATGCAGTGCCGTATTATCTTGTGCCTTGAGAAGGATTGGTACCATTTTCCTTTCGTCAAAGACTTCACCTCTTAAATTGTATTTGTCCTGGCTGCGTCCCAAAAGATTTAAGGCGAACTGCCAGTGTTGTTCAATAGCATACTGAGATCTCTCATGTTTAAACTTTTTGGCAACTTTATGATATTTTGCCATCTCTTTGTCTGCAGATGCAAGTACCATGTTCCCACAAACCAAGTTATGACAATATATGTTGGTACAACCGATGCCATACTCCAGCTCTCCGGCCTCCAGTCCTATTTGATATCCTTCAAGTAGCGGATTCAATGACTTCCTTGTGTAGTCCTTCCAGTGATTTATGCAGAGATGAAACAGCAAGTACACCTTGGTAGTGAGTCCCTTCGCATCATATTTGTTTGCCAGGAATAGAGCCAACTTACCGAATCTGTATCCTGATTCTATCTCATCTGTTGAGCTGCATAAAAAAGCGCCGTAAAGAACGTATGCAAAGGCAGAGAATTTAGAACTGCCATGCTTGAGAGACATAGTCACCAGCTTACACATTAAAATAGGAACCAATGTAGGAGATGTATGATATATAGCAGATAAAGAATTAGTTAATATACGTGCGACAGCAATTTTCCGAACGTCTGTCATTTGTGGTAGATATTTAAGATCCTCTATGGCAATCCCTTGCAGAGCTTTCCGGGTGATATCCAGATTCTGCCGGACAAGCGTCTCACCAGGATTCCTGGGAACGGAAAAACCTAAAGGTCCAATTATTTCTAAAGTTGTATCCACTGCCTCAACAAGCATATTTTGTGCAATATATGAATGTATTCTTATTTCATATGCTTTTACTTTGTCAAAGAGAGTCCTGGCATCTTTCAGTACAATTTCCAGAAGCTCATTTGCAAGTGAGAAATTACCACTCATGTATGCTGCCTCTGCTCCTTCTTCATGCAGAGAGAGTGTTAATTCATACTGATACTTCCAATTATCATCTCCTGACAGTTTCATTCCGGTTAAGAAATATTTCAATGAATCATTATATGCAGTTGATGCCTTTGCCTTGATACCGGCTTTCAGGTTTGACCTGGACAATTCATATCTCTCATCCTGATCGGTTATTAACTCTGCTCCGGCATTTAGATGATTCACTATGTCGAAAATCTTCTCATCTATCTCTTCATGCGAACTGCTCTTTAAAATAAGCCTGCCTATATTAAGGTGGAAAGGTTTTCTCTGAACTTTCAATATCATGGAATAGGCAGCCTGTTGCACACGGTCATGAAGAAATCTGTATATCTGAAGGTCTTTTCCATTAATACCAGATTCTGGTTTCGTGTTATGATCAAGAATCCGGTTTTTTGGTTCTGACATTGGAATGATCAGGCCTTCTTTAACGGCTTCCCAGAGATGTAATGACGTCTCTTTTTGAGATGCTTTATTCACTGTGGAAAGTATCTTTAGATCAAATCTGCTTCCAATACATGCCGCTATTTGCAATACATTTCTGGTATCCTTTGAATACTTCATGATCTTGCCAATCATTAGATCAATCAGATTATCAGTGATATCTTTCTCCTCTATTCTACCCATGTCCCATTGCCAATTCCCTACGGAGTGATCATGCACTATCAATTTTTCCTCATAAAGTGATTTTATGAATTGATTTACAAAAAATGGATTGCCGTCTGTTTTTTCAGTAATCAACTCTGATAGTGAGCTGGTCTCTTCATTGTCACAGTATAGTGTATCTGAGATCAGTTCATTAATATGGCTAATCTTCAGTGAGGATAGTGTTATATTCTCCACACCAACCCCGGACTTTTCCATATCATCCAGTACCGTCATAAGGGGGTGATGCTCTTCCACCTCGTTATCCCTGTAAGCGCCTATCAAGAAGAAGTGATTCACATCTGGTGATGTCATTAAGATCTTTATCAGGTTGAGTGACGCAAGATCAACCCATTGCAGGTCATCAAGGAAGATCACTAGCGGATGTTCTTCCTTGGTAAAGATACTCATAAATCTCTGGAAAAAGAGATTAAACCTGTTCTGTGTCTCTTGAGGTCCCAATCTCGGGATAGAAGGCTGTTTACCGGTAATATGCTCCAGCACTGGTATAACGTCTATGATAACCTGAACATTCGGGGCAAGGGTTTTTAATAGCTTGTCCTTCCACTCATTGAGATTCTCCTTGCTCTCAGTCAATAGTTGGTGCATCAGTTCCTGAAATGCCAGGCTAAATGCACTGTAGGGGATATTCCTCTTATACTGATCAAACTTTCCTGAGATATAATAACCGTTTCTACTTACAATTGGCTTATGTACTTCATTGACAAGAGAAGACTTGCCTACACCGGAATACCCTGTGACCATCATCATAGACGACTTCCCACTGCATGCTTTGTCAAAACCTCGCATAAGGATATCAATCTCCGGCTCCCGGCCGTAGAGTTTCTGTGATATATTAAATTTGTCACTGACATCATAACTGCCTGTCTCAAAGAGATCTATATTACCGTTCTCTTCTAACTGCTTCTTACATTCTTCAAGGTCTCTTCTGATTCCTTGTGAACTCTGATACCTCTCCTCTGCATTTTTAGAGAGAAGTCTCATCACAATCTCAGACACGGTTGGAGGTATATTCTTATTCATTACATCAGGGGGTTCTGGAGTTCTGGCGATATGGCAGTGCAAGAGTTCCATGGGATCAGTTGATTGAAACAGTTGACTGCCTGTCAACATCTCATAGAATATTACGCCAAGTGAGTAGAAGTCTGAACGATAGTCTATGACTCTGTTCATCCTGCCTGTCTGCTCAGGCGATATATAGGAGAGTGTTCCTTCGAGTGAGGTAGCGCTGACACTCTTCTGCTCCTCACGCTGAAGTAGTGTTGAGAGACCAAAATCTATTATTCTTGTTTCGAAAGAGTCTGGGTTGATGATAATGTTCCTGGGGTTTATGTCCTTGTGGATAATATTTTCTTTGTGAATATTTCCAAGGGTTTCAGTGATCTGAACTGCTATCTGAAGGAAGTGGCTCAGCTCGGTGGTGTTAGATCTGATAAGCTCTTTTAAGGATATTCCCTCAAAATGTTCTAATATAATAGCGGGGTTGTTATTATATTTCTCCAGTGCAATTACCTTTGGTACACCGGCGATGTTCAGTGCCTTGAGTATTTCGTATTCATGTGTAATCCTGGCTATATCCTTGTGAGTGGGATATGCAGTATTCAGGGCTTTGATAATTACCGGTTGTTTGTCACTCTCCCTGATTACCCTGTAGACTACAGATCTGGAACTTTCATTTATCTTATCGCTTACGTTATAGTTGGAAATCGATGATGACATATTAGTTTATTGGGGCTTTTGATAAACTAAAATCGTTCAGTGCTCTCGGTGTAAATGCACAAGGTATTATAAATGGCGTATTAAATCAAATAGAATAAGCAATAATTTTTACTTTAGAATAGGAATGTTGAGGCCGCTCTATCCGATCTTTACATTAATCTCGTCCATCAATTTTTCTGTGATGTTGATCTTGTCAAGAATAACAAGCGTTGGATCCATTTTCTTTAAATTGTTAAATTTTTGTCGAGGGTAGCTGCTGGAGATGATGACTGGTATGTTTGCATATTCTGGAATATTTTTTAAGTATAAGAAGAATGTATCACCCGTCATCATGTCTAACAACATATCAAGAATAATCAAATCAGGCTTTTCTTCTTCTAATATGCCTAATGCATCGTTTCCATCATATGCATGGATGATTTGGTAACCTGTATTATCGAAGAGTGCTTCGTACAGAGAATGAAACGATATGTCATCCTCCACTATCATTATTTTCTTACTCACTATCCAATGCCCCGCATATCTAAAACGTATGTAATATGAAGTTTGTT
>JABGRF010000236.1 GCA_018648405.1 Candidatus Scalindua sp. | reverse complement strand
AACATTTATTGGTGCGGCAAGCAGGGAGCATCTTGTCTGTTTATGATTTAATGGTACTAGCTTATTTGTTAATTGCAATGTGTCTGAATACGATTCATATCTAGATTTTTTCCTCTCGACCTCTGTCCAATAAACATACTCTTTCAGATCCTGATTCATTATAGTTGCAATATTATTGTTAATTTCACTGCACCTGTTTGCAAATGCATGAATTTCCAGTCTACCCTCTTCTGTTTTAACCTGTTTTGACAGAGACTCAAGCAGATCGAACAGATTGGACAGTGGCTTCTCAAGATAATTGTTTATGGTACTCTTTTCTCTAATCCGGGTGGTTTTATTGCCTGTTCCGTATTTTTCTATAATCTCTGAAAAGAAGAGATCACTGGCAGAAGCAGCTTCTTTCAGTAGTTTTTCACAATCGGTTATGATGTCTGCCTGTCTGGCCTGATCTGATACGTTGGTTGAATCAAAGAGTCTTGTTATCAGCCCCTTCCCTGTTTTCGGGTTCAGGATTGAGTCGAGCATATATTTAATCCTGGAGTTTGAAACTCCTATACCGAAGTAACTGGTAGCTATATCTTCCAGTGTATGGGCTTCATCAAAAACTACGGCATCAAAGTCCGGCAAGACCCGTCCATCACTTGCCAGGTTAGCAAAAAAAAGATGGTGATTTGTGACCAGTATTTGCGCCTTATACTCTTTCCTACGTGCCCTGTTGTAGTAGCAATCGTCTTTGAAGGAGCATTGTTTGCCAAAGCAGAGGTCTGACTCTCTACAGATCTTGCTCCAAACTCCTGGCGAAGGTTCAAAGTCCAGTTCTGATCGCAGCCCCCTCCTGGCATGTGCTTCCCATTGAACGATATGCTGAAATTCATCGAATTCCTTTTGAGTATTATAGACATTCTGTGACTGCGCCTGGTGAAACCTCCTGAGGCATAAATAGTTTTGCCCACCCACACAGAGAGTATAAGAGAAGTCAAATTTATCTTCCTGTCCATTCTCCGGATGCGAATTATCATCACTTGCATCAGCAAAAATATTAACAGATTTCAGAGCATTACGAAGAAACGGAAGATCTTTTTTAATTAATTGTTCCTGTAGCGTCTTGGTATGAGTCGAGATAATAACCTTTTTATTATTTTTGACACTCCAGAAAATAAGCGGAATAAGATACGCCATACTTTTACCTACTCCAGTACCGGCTTCAACGATAAGATGCTTGTTTTCCTCGATGGCTTTTTCGATTGCAAGGGCCATATCCAGTTGCTGAGGCCTCAACTCGTAAGAACCTAGTTTCTTTGCAATAACTCCGTCTTTTCCCAGTACATCTTCGATCAACATAGTCTCAGGATAAATCAATTTCTTTGGTCTTGCAAATCCTTTCTGATAATATACAATTTTGCTCGTAGTTAAGCGGATTGTAACCTTAAGATGAAGTAGGTTTAATAAAAAGGAGTGATTTCAATGGACGACGAATTAGTACAGCTTGAATCTGATGCGCGTAAATTAGTAGATGATTATGTGGTGACAGCTCCTTATAAGCTGAATCCGGATTCTAATCACGTAGGCAAGATTGTAAAGAGCCTGGCAAAGAGAAAACTAAAGAACGGTTTTTTTTACTGCCCGTGCAGAATGCTTTCTGACGACAAAGAGACTGACGCGAAGATTATCTGTCCGTGTGAATACCACAAAGAGGAAATAGAGAAAGACGGCGTATGCTGTTGCGATCTTTTTGTGAGCCCTGATTACAAACCTGCCTCCACTGTTTAACCAACCTACTCTAAATTGGAACAATCCTGAATGATTACCGTTTCCAAACACAGTGATAACAAACATCCTTTCTATTAATACCCGTAATTACTCATATATATCTACACAAACCGGCAAAATAATCTAAGTCAAACTACAATCATCGTACATTACAAAGCTAAAACCCAGGCACAATCAACTGGCAAATCATCCTATCATCTTTCTTTACTTGACTTTAACACTCCATAATCCCCAATCGGCTACCATGTACTAACGATACACATAATATGTATAGTATACCCATGTTGACTTTTCCCGAATACAAGATAGATTTAAGTACATCTTATAGTATGCAATCGTTAATGCCCAAGTTTTATTAACAAAAAGTACTTGAAAAATAGTAAATAGCTACATATGAGTAATGAAAAACAAACAAGTGCAGAGCCAATCAGTGAGGCTACCCGGCGAGACATCACTGAGCGTAGCAAGGTAGATGAGGAAATAAAGGGGCTTGCAAAATTTCCAAGTGAGAATCCAAATCCTGTAATCCGGGTATTAGCCGATGGCAAGATACTCTATCACAACAAGGCAAGCACGCTTTTACTAGATTTTTGGGGCTGTCAAACAACCAAAATCCTGCCTGATCATTACCTGAAAACGGTTTCTGATGTTCTTAGTTTAGGTTTAAACAGCGTTGTCAAAACGGAGATCAACGATCACATAATTTCCTTAACGTTTGTACCTATAATTGAGGAGGGTTATGTAAATATTTACGGAATGGACATAACCGAACGCACGAGGGCAGATGAAAATATTTTGAGGGTTAACGAATCTCTGGAGAATCTTGTATTTGAGCGTACGAGAAAATTAAAAGAATATAATGGGAAGCTATTACGTGAAATAACCAGACACGAGTTGGCAAAAGAACGGAGCGAGACTATTCTCCGCACGGCTCTTGATTGTTTTTGGCTTGTAGATATTCAGGGCAAGCTTCTGGAGGTAAATGACGCTTACTGTAATTTAACCGGCTATAGCAGTGAAGAATTGCTCAATATGTGCATATCTGATGTTGAGGCTTTAGAAACACCTGAGGAGACAAAAGAACACATACAACAAATAATCAAAACCGGAAGCGACCGGTTTGAAAGCAAACACAGATGCAAAGACGGCAGAATTATTTATGTTGAAGTAAGCACCAATTATTTGGGTATAGAAGGTGGTCGCTTCTTTTCCTTTATACGCGACATTACAGAGCAGAAGAAATCTGAGACTCTATTACTAGAGCAAAAAAAGTCTTTAGAACTTAAGAATATAGCCCTTAGTGAAATCCTTGGGCAGATCGAGATTGAAAAGAAGCAGATAAAAGACAATGTAATCGCCAATGCGCAAAACCTGCTTGTACCTGTTATACAAAAACTCAGAATAACAGGGGAATCGCGCAAGTATGTACAGCTGCTTCAGAGGAACTTACAAGAGATTACATCCTCATTTGGCACAAAGCTGACAGAAAGCGGAGCCAAATTAACGCCCAGAGAACTTGAGATTTGCAACATGGTAAAAAATGGACTTACAAACAAAGAGATAGCCAAACTTTTGAATATCTCTCTGGGAACAACAGAAAGACATCGTTTTAACATTAGAAGAAAATTAGGCATTGTTAATAAGGATATTAGCCTATCACATTATCTGAAAACAATCTAAATCGATACCCTCTCCACTATATACTTTGTGGCTTTCATACATATTATGTGCACAACAAACTAATGATTGCTTCTATGTAATACAATATAGTCTTAAATAATTAAATACTGTTTGAAAAAGCGTACAATTATGAACTACGAAAATATGACAAAGCCCGAGCTGGTAAGCAGGCTCAGGCAAAATGACAAAGTGTTCGAAGACACATTCGGACATGTTGCTGTTGGAGTAGCGCATGTCGCACTTAATGGCCAATTCCTCAAGATAAATAAACACTTTTGCGAAATTACAGGTTATCCAGAGGAAGAAATACGAGAGAACACATTCCATAATATTACATTTCCGGAGGACATTTCTATGCAGAATCGAGCTCGGAAGAAAGTTTTAGATGGAGAGAATTCCAGCTACACGATAGAAAAACGCTACGTCAAGAAGGATCGTTCTACAATATGGGTAAATCTAACTGTAACACTTATACGTGAGTCTTGTGGTAAACCAAAGTATTTTATCTCCATTATCGACGATATTACTCAACGTAAAAAGGATGATGAGAAAATGCGTAAATTGTCTCATGCTACCGAATATAGCTCTGCTAGTGTTGTGATTACGGATAATGAAGGTAATATAGAATATTCAAATCCAAGGTTTACTGAGCTTACCGGTTACAGTCCCGAAGAAATCATTGGGAAAAACCCGCGCATCTTAAAATCTGATAAAACTCCACCTGAAACATATATTGAACTATGGAAAACTATCTCATCTGGTAATGAATGGAAGGGAGAATTTTGTAACAGAAGGAAAAATGGTGAATTATATTGGGAATCTGCATCAATTTCTCCCGTTAAAGATGATGAAAATAACGTAACCCATTTTATAGCCGTTAAAGAAGATATTACCGAGCGTCACAATTCGAACAAACGTCTCAGCGCTCAAAACATCGTAGCGCAGGTTTTGGCAGAATCAAGCACACTGAAGGAAGCTTCCGGCAAAATTCTTAAAGCCATATGTACCGCACTAGAATGGGACCTTGGTGAAATCTGGATATTTGATCAACAAGACTCTGTTTTGCGTAACGAAGAAATCTGGCATGTGTCACCTCTTAAGAGCGCAGAATTCAAAGCGGCAACAAAACAGATAACCTTTCCGGCTCAAGTTGGACTTCCGGGACGAGTCTGGGAAAACGCCAAACCATTATGGATTGAAGATGTTGTCTATGACACAAAGTTTATCAGAGCATCCATTGCTGAAAGAGCAGGATTGCACGGAGCCTTTGGCTTTCCTATCATCGGCGACAATGAGGTACTAGGCGTTATCTGCTTCTATAGTCAGGAAATAAGAAAGCCTGACCGGGATTTGCTTGATATGATGTCTGCTATCGGCAGCCGTATCGGCCTCTTTATCAAACGCAAGCAGGCAGAGGAAGCGCTCGTACAATCGGACAGATTGAAATCATTAGGAACAATAGCTGCCGGAGTTGCACACGACTTCAATAACATTCTCGCAGTTATCTCTGGCAAAGCGCAATTGATTGAGATGGAGCACGAAAGCAATAAACAGTTGACTAATGAGCTAAGCACCATAATGAGAGCCGCTGATGACGGCGCCCAAATAACCAGCAAAATGCTTAGATTCACCAAGACAAGGCGAAGCACTACAGAATTTGTACTTTCAAATATTTTGGACCTGATAAATCAAACGATAGATTTTACAAAGCCCAGGTGGAAGAATATGGCTCAGGTCAGCGGAATAAACTATCATATAGACAAAGAAGGTATGAAAGAGATTCCGGAAGTACTTTGTAGCCCTGCGGAGTTGCGAGAAGTGTTTATAAATTTAATTAGCAATGCATTGAATGCTATGCCTGATGGCGGCAGCATATCATTTAGTACATGGAGCGACGAGGACACTGTGTTCATAAGCATATCTGATACTGGCACCGGAATGACTGAAGGCGTAAAAAAGAAGATATTTGATCCTTTTTTCACGACCAGGAGACCGGAAGGAACAGGATTGGGAATGAGCACTTCTTACGGCATAATAGAAGAACATGGCGGCAAAATAGATGTTGAAAGCGAGGTAGGAAAAGGTACAACATTTACCTTGAGTATTCCTAATGAGAATGGTACTACTCAGCGAGCAGTATCATCTGAATCCTTTCATGAGATAAAGGAGAAGGGGCTACGCATTCTGGTAGTAGATGATAACGAAGACATGCGCAGTGTACTGAATCAATCACTTTCCAGTATTGGCCACATTGTCAAGACCGTTGAGAACGGTACTGATGCCCTGGAACTTGCAAAGAGAGAGGGGTTTGACATTGTATTATGTGATCTGATCATGCCTGACATCTACGGATATGATGTGATAAAGGCATTGAATGGGTTAGAGAAGAGCCCAAAGATAGGCATAATAACCGGCTGGGGAGAAGAACTCAATCCACAAGAAAACGAAGGTTTGAAAGTCGATTTCATTGTCAAGAAACCATTCAAATTATCCTATCTGACTAAGCAGATAAGCGAGGCGTTTGCCAGGTAAGGCAAAAAAGAACAGAGATATTCACTCCTTTATGGAAGGATATTCGGTGCCTACGCTATAACTGCTAATTACCTAATAGCCGGATTTTTTCTCTCCTTTGACAATCAGCGCTGTAACGACTTGAGCAATCTTATCTTTGCTGACTCCGATGTATTGAACTTTAC
>JABGRF010000404.1 GCA_018648405.1 Candidatus Scalindua sp. | reverse complement strand
ACGCACTCACTTCCTACAGGACATTTTTCAATACAGCTTTCAGGTAATTCACGCTCTATTATTTCACCACAACTCTCACAGGCAAATTCATTTTCGAAACCAGCAGCCGAAGCGGTACCCTCTTTATGACAATGAGGACATGTTACGTCTATAATCTCTACCCTTTTTATTTTCTCCGCACCGGGACACTGGAATACAAGAGGCTTTTTGAAAGTCCCTGTAGTAGATTGGGAATTGGTTTTTATCTTTGAAAGGGTCTGCATAGCTACAATGCGAAGAGGCATTCGCTTCTCTTTTCTCAAGAACTCCTGCACGGCCTTCATCGCTTCGAGATCACCTTTTCCTACTCTACCAATCTCCTCAAGAGCCTGCTCCACCTTGTCGGCATCCTCATCATACAATTTTTGTAATGGCAATTTAATATTTGTAAATACCTCTCTCCAGATTCTAAGAGCGTACTATTTGCCCTTTCAGCCTGATCCTTCCAATTACAAAAAGTGAAACTATCACTACAAGGACTATTACACTGACATTTTGTGATATTGTCATACCGTCAAAAAGCAGAGGATTATCATCCCTGAATATCTCTACAACAAATCGCATAATAGAATAGAGACCGCAGAACATCAGCGTCACTTCCCCGTCTCTCCTGCGATGCCTAAAGAAAGCTTTAATGATGAAAAATATCGAGATATTACCTAACATGGAATAGATCTGTGTAGGGTGAACATAAAGAGAGTGACTATCAGACACACTCACCAGACCCTTCCCGAGATGGTGCAGGTACGCAGGACTGCCGTCAATCATAAGGTTTGCATCAACTAATTTTGGAAAACTGACCGCCCACGGCAAATCCGGACTGCAGACATCGCCCCAGCAGCATCCATTAAGAAAGCACCCTATGCGTCCACAGGCCACTCCAAGCGCAAAAGAGAAAGCAATAATATCAATTGTCTTCAATACAGGAAGTTTCCTGATTCTTGTGTAAACAACTACGGCTGCAATAGAGGCCATTAAGCCTCCATAAAACACCAAACCCCCCTCATAAATCTTGAATGCATCCAGAATGTTGTGTTTATATGAATCAAAATTCTGGACGACATAGAATGTTCTGCCTCCCAGAATGCCGGCAAATATTGTGTATAACCCCAGATTTGATATATCTTCCGGATTTAATCCTTCAGCCTTTGCCTTAATACGCGCAATGTAGATAACGACCAGGAAGCCAAGCATAAGCATAAAGCCGTATGCAAAGACAGGGATTGTTAAGCCGGTAAACGGGATTGGTATTTCAAAGAGAGTTCTAATCATTGAGGTCAGGAATGTGGTTCTGAGATTATTTCAGTAATCTTGTTTTTATCATCCAGCAATACTATTTTAGGTTTCCAGCTTCGTGCCTTGGCATCATCAATAAGACAATAGGAGATTATGATAACCTTGTCGCCCGGAACCGCCCACCTCGCAGCCGCTCCGTTAAGACAGATGATTCCTGAGTCAGGTTCTCCCTCAATTACGTATGTCTCCATCCGTGCCCCATTATTAATGTTCAACACCTGCACACGTTCGTAATGCAGAATGTCCAACTCTTCTAACAACGTCTTATCGATTGTTATACTGCCTGTATAGTTAAGATCCGCTTCCGTAACTGTTGCAGAGTGAATCTTCGCTTTGCACATTTCTCTAAGCATGATTTTTATTCCAAAATAGTGTTATCTATTAATCTTGTATTTCCGATCCATACCGCAACAGCGGCTAAAGCCCTTCCATTAATAAACGAAAGGTCTTCAAGTGTATCGGCGTTAACTATGGATATATAATCTATCCTTGCCTGTTTTGTCTTCTTAATGACGGATGTCATCTCTTCTACAATATCCTTTGCATCCCTTACATTGGAAGCAAACATGGCTCCTGCTTTCTGTAGAGAGCCGTGAATACAGAGTGCATCCTTACGATCCTCAAGGCTTAATCGCTTATTCCTTGAGCTGAGCGCCAGCCCGTCCTCTTCGCGAACTGTGGGGCAGACCCGAATATCTACATCCATATTCATGTCTGCAACCAGCCTTTTTATGATAGCACTCTGCTGATAATCCTTCTGTCCAAAATATGCCCGGTCAGGATCGATTATATTAAAAAGCTTTGTTACAATAGTTGTCACACCATTGAAATGACCCGGCCTTACCCCGCCACACAGTGCATCCGTAAGTTTGTCCTGTGTCACATGAGTGCAAAATCCGTCTGGATACATCTCTTCAGTACAGGGTGTAAAAATTACATCTGCATTTTCTTTTCGTATAATCTCGATATCCTTATTCAACTGGCGTGGATATTTATCGAAATCATCACTGTTATCAAACTGAGTAGGATTCAAGTATATGCTGACAACAAGCTCATCATTCTCTTCTCTCGCACTTCGTATCAGGCTTATATGTCCATCATGAAGCGCTCCCATCGTGGGTACAAATCCGATGGATTTCTTCCTGTCCCTGACAGAAAGTACCCTTGTCTGCATCTCATTAATCTTTGTAATGACTTCCATTAAATAATAACAGCCTTTTTATCTTCTTCTAAGCTGAAAATCGACGATTACTATAACATATTTTTTTGTCAAGTTCATTAGAAATAGCGCTATTAGCACTGATATATACGACAAGACATCTCTTCCTGAATCCTATAATAAACCCCGTTCGAAATTTCCTATTGCTGAGTTTTCCACTCTCTTCCCACTCTGAATTCCGGAAATCAAGTCACTTATAGCTTCAGAAGTGTAATCCCTATAGCATAAATCTATTCGATAATCCATCTGTCCGGCCTCAAGAAATGTCTTAACAAGGTGAATAATTGAGAAAGGTCTTTCATTTATAATCACAGTCCTGCACGCCTCATTTATTGCAGTAAACCGGTCACCGTACTCATTCTTCAGTGTCATACTTTCAAAACCGCATCGGTCAATCCCGGGACACGCACTTTTCATATTTGCCCAGACACACGCCTCAGAGGTAAAGAGCGGTGTGTCCTGATAAAGAATGAGATCAGTATTGTCAGAAAGCAGTTTTTTCATATTCTCCATTCCGTCCTCAGGCGACAGGGTTTGTCGCTCAAACCTCAATTTACGTAGTTTTATTAGAGAGAGTGGATTCAGTGAGTATAATGGATAATCAGCATGCAGGATAACGTCAGCATCACCAAACAGACCCATTGCCCCCAGATTAGCGATTTGAAACTGCCTGAAACCGCTCTTTATCAATACATGAACAGACTCTTCGAAATAGTTATACGTCTCAAACCTGTTTCCTATATCCCTCATTATTACAGGTAACGAAAGTACGATCTTATCCTTTTCCTTCAATAATTTATCTACAATGTCACCGTTCTTCTGTAAGTAAGATATTGTTTTACCTGTTAGCACAATATAAAGCCTTGTTACTTTTTCTGTCAGGACAGAGTCCAGATAATCTAATCTGTCAATCTTCAGAGACAACCGGATTTCGCCTTCAGGAATATCATGCTCCAGGCCCTTCTCTTCACTTACCAAACTACCGATTGCAGCAAATTCTTCCTCTAACCATCCCTTCACGGCATCACACTTGAGAGACCGCTCCTCCTGCCATGCCTCTAATAACCCTTCAAAATATTCCCGCCTGATATTATTTAACACGCTTAATGGGACAAATAATCCTTCTGATATATCAACACGTATATTCGATAGCTCAAATGGTGTTTTTCCAAGACGTGAAAAACAGCCTTTTATATCCTCCTCATTTGTTATCCGGTTAATACCTTTTTCAAGCTTCAGGGAGTAATCTTTGTTAAACACGAATTGCATTACCGTCCCACTTACAACAATACTATCAAGTCTGACTTTAACATCCAGATTCACCAATACCTTAGCAGATGTGAGTTTTTTAGGGATTTTTTGGATAAAGGTCTCTTTAGTCTTCTGGGAAGAGACGATATAGAGCTTTGCTCCACGCTTAATCCTCTGCTCAGAATTGATAACGGCAACATCACCTGCTTCAACATCAAATACTCTTTTCCCGTTTACCTTAACACTCTTTACATGAAGTAGCGCAGGTTTTGAAGAGACATTTTCAAACACCTGTAATAAATCTCTAACTCCAATATTTGCCTCCGCCTTTACCACTATATGTTTCTCGTCAGATCTTATTACCTCTCCTGCATAGAGCCCCATATTTGCAGGATAAGACGGATTAACTATGTCTGCAGCCTTGATCTGACTGATATCAGTATCATTATTACCCGACATATTATTTTTACCAGTTACATACGCAGAGGTAGTCTCGCGACTGAACACGGTTTTAATACGATTGGCAATCTCATCCTGATCAGAAAGTTCGCCGTCAATTGCCTTTCTGTAGGCATCTGTAACAACTGCTACATATTCAGGCGACTTCATACGCCCCTCTATTTTTAACGAGTTAACTCCGGCATCCACTAAATCACCTATCTCGGAAAGTGTAAGCAGATCTTTCATGGAAAAAAGATATCCCCCTTCACCTGATTGGGAATGGTAAGGTTTCCTGCAGGGCTGCGCACACTTCCCGCGATTGCCACTTCTGCCCCCTATCATGCTGCTGAAGAAACATAGACCTGAATATGAGTAACACAAAGCACCGTGAATAAATGTCTCTATTTCTATTGAGGTATTTTCTGTGATATTCTTGATCTCAGCAGAGGAGAGTTCTCTTGCCAGAACAACCCGCTTAAATCCAAGTTGTTCAAGCTGTTTAACCCCTGCAAGATTGTGGATGGCCATTTGTGTACTGGCGTGAATATTCAATCCGGGAAATTGAGATTGGATCAAATAGAGAAGTCCAAGGTCCTGGATAATTATAGCGTCAGGCTGCATCTCATCCAGTGCTATCAACAGGTCGACAGCCCTTTCCAATTCCAGGGTTTTAACCAGCGTATTGAGAGCGATATAGACCTTAACAGACTTACTACATGCATAAGCAATGGCCTTGCTGACATTATCCAGGGAGAAGTTCTGTGCGCTTGCACGAGCACTGAAATCCTTTAAACCAAGATAGACAGCGTCAGCTCCATTTTCAACAGCGGCAATGAAACTCTCCATATTACCGGCTGGTGAAAGCAGCTCAGGCTTCCTGCTTTGAGAATAAGAGATAGGCATGGGAATATATTACAACTTAAATTTTAATGATCTGGGAGAAATGGCATTGCCATTGATTAAATTTTGTTTTACTTTCATAAAGAAACCTTATAAATTGGTTATATATTATCATAAAACCTGACAATTTCAGTTATCAATAATACTTTTTAAACGGGAGAAGAAAATTGAAGTTATTTATTATTTCCATTGCTGTTTCTATGGCTTTGATCGGATGCGCTAACACTAAGCCGGAAACCATAGTTTCTGAAAAGAAACATGAAGTCACTATCTTCGATGGTGAAAAACATTTCAAGAATGTCAAACAGCTCACTTTCGGTGGAGAAAATGCCGAGGCCTATTTCTCTTACAACGCAGACAAGCTCATATTCCAGTCGAAGAGAGATGATCTGCAATGCGATGCAATATTTTCCATGGATGTAGATGGCAGCAATGTAAAGATGCTATCATCAGGCAAAGGCACTACTACCTGTTCCTATATTGCTCCTGACTATAAATCTATAATTTACGCGTCTACTCATCTGGGTGGTGAAGCGTGCCCGCCTAAACCTGACATGTCTAAAGGTTATGTATGGGCACTGTATAAAAGTTTTGATATTTTCTCTGCTGACCCGGACGGTTCAAATCTTGTCCGCCTGACAGATACACCGGGATACGATGCCGAGGGGGTTTATTCACCCAAAGGTGACAGAATTATTTTTACTTCAGTACGCACCGGAGACCTGGAACTATTCCTCATGAACCCTGATGGTTCTAATGTAGAACAGCTAACCGATACTCCCGGCTATGATGGAGGTGCATTCTTTTCTCTGGACGGAGAGTGGATCTGCTGGCGTGCTTCAAGACCGCAGGGAGAAGGACTTACAGATTATATGGATCTCCTCAATAACGGTTTAATCAGACCAAGCAAACTTGAAATATATGTTATGAATCTGAAAGATCGTAAGCCGATTCAGTTGACCAGTAACGGTTCCGCTAACTTTGGCCCATATTTCCATCCGAACGGTGAGAAAGTTATCTTTGTCTCAAACATGGATGA
>JABGRF010000150.1 GCA_018648405.1 Candidatus Scalindua sp. | reverse complement strand
AACCTGTAATACAATTTCTCGGGATCGCGTTCTTTTCCGCATCCATAAATCTCCATAAAAAAATACTATTTTATTTCATCCAATAGATTCACCATCTCCAGGGCTGTAAGTGCAGACTCAGCACCCTTGTTGCCAACCCTGGCTCCAGCTCTATCTATAGCTTGTTCCAACGTCTCCGTTGTGATAACACCATAAATTGTTGGTATACCCGTTTGAAGCCCTACCTGAGAGATGCCCTTTGCGGATTCACTGGATACATAATCAAAATGGGGAGTCTCGCCACGTATTACCGCCCCGAGACAGATTATAGCATTATGCTTAGCATTTTTGGCTACTTTCATAGCCGTAATCGGCAGCTCACATGCTCCCGGAGCCCAAAACACATCGATATCATCTTCTTTCGTGCCATGTCTAACGAGACAGTCTTGAGCACCCTCCAACAACCTCTTTGTAATAAAACTATTAAATCTGCTAACAACTATTCCGAAGGTCTTATTCTTACCGACAAGGTTACCTTCAAATATTTTTCCCATGGAATTGTCTCCTAATTAAGAGAAAGAGTGACAAGGCTTTAGAACTAATGGTATCAAAAACAAATAACCCTTGCAAGGCTTTTCTAATACCCCTTTAGAGCACACTACTCGCTTAGACGTGTGCAAATTATGCGGGCTAGCCGCTATGAGTTAAAGAATATTTCAGCCAATCGCTTATGGCCATGAATTATATTGAATCTTGTAATTTAATCCTCATCTTAGTATTATAATCACACCTTAAACAAAGCAATTTCAGGTGTAGCAACCGACTTGTCCAGAGTTTGAGGTTATTGTAATTGTATTTTTGCAAGTGCAAACTCCCGGCAAATTAGTAGTGTATATATATGCCAGCAATATGCTATCAAACCTGCAACAGCTAAATACAAAAAGTCAGCAATACCGTTTAATAAGATTACTTTTTATAGATCACGATTTACAGGACTACACTTATAATGCCTGAAACAACTGAAGAAGAAAAAAGATTACCAATAAGCGAACATCTCGAAGAATTGAGATCAAGGATTATAAAGTCGATCCTCATCGTTATAGGGCTATTCTTTATCAACTGGTTCTTTAAGGCAAGAATTCTTGATATTGTAAAAAAGCCCCACACCGTCACGATGAAAAATCTGGGGCTGTCACAATCGCTTCAAGTATTGAGTTATCAGGAAGGTTTTTATGCTTATATTAAACTGTGTTTGATCGCCTCTGTTTTTATGGCATACCCTATAATCTTATATCAGGTCTGGAGATTTGTTGAAGCAGGATTATTTAAAAAAGAGCGCAGATATGTAAAGACTTTTGCTCCAATTTCATATATCGCATTCGTAACAGGCGTATTATTCGGGTATTATTTCTTAATACCTTATGGCCTTCAATTCCTGATAAAAATATTAGGAGGAGGCGTACAGCCAATGATAACAATGAGCCAGTATATCTCGCTGGTTACGATGCTGACACTCGCACTTGGAATTGTTTTTCAGCTACCTCTTGTAATGTTGTTTATTTCAAAGATCGGAATGCTGAAGGCAGAAGATTTTATCAAATGGCGTTTATATGCAATCCTCATTATATTTATTCTCGCCGCAGTAATAACACCTCCAGATCCATTTACACAGGTCATGACAGCTTTGCCCATGATCATTCTCTATGAAGTTGGTATTCTTGCCATTAGGCCTACAAAGAAAGCCGTTCAACGATTTGGTATTTTATTAGGCGTTGGTATTTTACTGGTATATGTTGTTTTTTTAGTTTTCACACTTCCAACAAAAGCAAATTTCGTAGAATCAACAGGCGTTGTTAAATTACTTCCAGATGCCAGCACAATTTGGCAACCATTGTCAACAGAATCTAAAATCCATAATGGCGCCATACTGAAGACGGAAAAAGACAGCATAGCATCCTTTCTCCTCAAAGATGGCACTTATGTCACAATGGATATTAATACAAAGATTAAGTTTGTTAAAAACAGAAACCTTAATCTTATAGAAGGGCAAATACTCATTGCTATAAAGGGAGATGATAAACCATTTATGATCGCCGCCAATGACAACGTTATAACTTCAAACAATAGTACTATTGATATAAAGCTTTCAAAATACAGGGTACTGGTCACTGTAACAAAAGGAGAGGCCACTGTTGTTGCAAATGGTCAAGAGAAGAAAATATTTGAAGGAAGGCAATTAAGGTTTCTAACGGGAGGCAGACCGGCGGATATAAATAAAGTTATAGAGTGGGCCAAAGAGATGCGAAAGAAACTGAAGGAGCAAAACAAACGAAATATAAGCCTGTAGGAAATCAGGGAAAAGGATATACACAACTTCACAAGAACAAGCGGATGCAAAGTAATAAAAGAGAAAGGAAGTCGGCAGTACGCCTTATGAAATGAACCGGATATTGCTGTTTACTAAATCTTCGTATGAACTGCCGAAAGCATAAAAACTATTTGGATCCGAATCTAAGCACTACTTCTTCCTGTTCTAATGTCTCTATAGAGCCAGGTCTTTTCACTCTCACCTCTTCTATTGCCTCTGCGGCGCTGTATCCCTTGCTAACGAGATAACAGGCAAGTAAAGTCCCTGTTCTCCCTATACCCGCATCACAGTGAACAACAAGCTTTTTACCTTCAGATATTGCATTCTTTGCGAATGCTACAAAATCTTCAATCTGTTCCAGTGTTGGTGGTTGAAAATCTCTGACTGGAATATGTTTAACACTGAAGCCAAACTCCTCTATCAATACCTTACTGAGAGGATACTCTGTAAGTGAAACTATCGCCTCAAGGCCTTTTTCTTTGAGAAATTCAAAATCATACACAGAAGATTCTGGCTTTGCCATACCAGCTATTTCATCTTCTATTAACCAGCTAAAATTCCTGATCACTTTTATAGTACAAAATTAGGTTAAAATCTATGCCTTCTCTTCTGTCACTGATACCTTAGGCGCTATCTCTTTTTCTTCTTCTACTTCCTCTATTAATTCAAAGATAACTCTACTGGCATTGTCTCCAAGACGATTTCCAACCAGACGAAGTTTTCGCTCAAAACCTTCCATTTTATACGCTAGTTCTGGTACATCTCCAACACTGCTGCCGGACAAAACACCTAGCCTACTCCCTGAAAGCTTAAGTATTCTGGTATAGCCACCATTTCGTTCCAGATATCTTTCAGCGATTCCACCTGACTCACGCCAATCTCCCTCGCCAAATAACTTCCTTACCACCTCTTTATTGTTTAGCTTTGACAGCACCTGCCTATAATAGTGAATATAAGCAAGCTTATCTGTCTCTTTCTTTATAACTCCTTTTTTCGCCATTGTAATTAACTTCTCCACGAACGGACGAATATATTTAGCCTTTTCCTTAGTTGTAATAATCCTACCATAAGTGAAAAGACTATTGGCCATATTGGACCTCAACGCTTTTCTATGGCTAGATGTCCTACTTAAATGTTTTGATTTTTTCCTATGCCTCATGAGACAATTCCTTTCCTGCTCGACTTACATCTCCAGGTTCCTTAAATGACAAACCCAATAGATCAAGTTTTTTCTTAATTTCAACCAGTGTAGTCTTTCCAAAGTTTTTCAATTCCAACAACTCATCTTCTTCTCTTGTAATGAGTTCGTTAATCGTCTTTATATTAGCATACTCTAGACAATTTGAAGCCCTGACAGATAAATCCAGCTCGGCAACGGACACCACCGCTTTCTTTTTTACTTCATCTTCAGAATCTTCTTCTTGTTCGTCCACTTGTTCAATCTGCTTTTCGCCTGCATTTGGTAGCTCTCTACCCAATTCAAAGTAATGCACGAATGGGTTTAAGTGCTTCCTGAATACCTTTGATGCCTCTGTAAGCGCCATCTCAGGCGAAATAATACCATTTGTCCAGATTTCAATAATCAACCTATCGTAATTTGTCCTTCTACCTACTCTAGTTTCCTCAACCCGTATTTTTGTCTTACGAACAGGAGAAAATATTGCATCGATAGGAATCACACCAACTTCAGAATTTCCAACTCCATTTTCCTCTGCCGTTTTATATCCTCTTCCCCTTTTAACCTCCATTTCAACATTAAAATCTATATTGTCTGAAATAGTTGCTATATGGAGATCTTTATTAATAATATCCACGCCGTCATCAGTAATAATATCTGCTGCAGTTACTACGCCTTTTTTCTTTGTTTCTATTCTTATTTTTCTAGGTTGATCAGTATGTAATTGTACAACTAGATTTTTAATATTAAGAATAATATCAATTGTATCCTCTACCACATTTGGAATGGTACTGAATTCATGCTCAACACCATCAATTTTAGCCGATGTTACAGCGCTTCCTTCTATCGAGGAAAGCAAGATTCTCCTCAGGCCATTTCCAATAGTTATTCCGAAACCTCGCTCAAAAGGCTCAGCAATGAACTTTCCATAAAAGTCAGTATATGTTTCCTTCTCTGCGCTGACTCTATTTGGCAGTTCAAACTCCCTCCATCTGATACGCATACATCGTCCTCCTTCCTACCATTAAATCCCTCTGAATATAGCCTCCCGCAGAAGACCTTTTATTTTAATTAGATTGAATCATCATGAACCTAAAAAAGCCTTTTGTTTGGGCAAGACACTCAAGGTAGGATTTCATAGATAAAATGCCTACTCTACAGCTTTATTAATATAAAATAACTATTTAGTTTACTTTGAGCAAAGCTCAACGACCAGCTGTTCTTGTATATCTACTGACACCTCGTCCCTATTAGGAAGCTGCAGAACACGACCATCTAAATCACCATCTCCCCGCTCTAACCAAGATGGTTGCTTGCGATCCTTATTTGATTCCACATTCATCTTTATCATATTAATATCAGCTTCCTTGTTAACAGGTTTGATAACGTCTCCCTGCTTAACTAAAAAAGAAGGAATATCAACCTTTTTACCGTTTACTGTTATGTGTCCATGATTGATAATCTGCCTGGAGTGACTTCGAGAATGACCATAACCGAAATGGCACAAAACATTATCAAGTCTTCTTTCCAGCAATATAAGTAAGTTTTCCCCAGTATTACCTTCTTTTCTTTCTGCTTTATGATAATACGTTTTAAATTGTCTTTCAAGAACACCATAAAATCGTTTCAGTTTCTGCTTTTCCCTAAAATGTATCCCATAAGAAGATAATTTCCTTACCCTCCTTGACGTCCTACCGCCAGGCACACCTCTCCTTTTCGCTATACTGCATTTTGCGGTTTCGCAGCGGTATCCTTTAAGATACAGCTTCACGCCTTCTCTTCTGCACAATCTACATTTAGGGTCTACATGTCTTGCCATCTTATTCCCTTTTCATAATTCAAAATTAATACTAATTATTATTTCCCGTACTTCAAATTTCATAAGAAGAAATATCACTAAACTCTTCTTTTCTTTCTTGGTCGGCAACCATTGTGAGGCAACGGTGTAACATCCTCTATCGCTCTAACAACAAGGCCTGCTTCTTGTAGAGCTGTAACAGCCGATTCTCTTCCCGGACCAGGTCCTTTTATTCTAACCTCGACCTCTCTAACTCCAAATCTTTTTCGAGCTCTCTCTGCAACACTTCTTGCAGCTCTTTGCGCAGCAAAAGGTGTACTTTTCCTTGACCCTTTAAAACCAACTGTTCCTGCACTAGCCCAGCATAATGTCTCGCCATAGATATCAGCTACCGTAATATGTGTATTATTGAAAGTTGCCTTAACATGTACAATGGCTTTTGCAACACTGCGCTTCTCCTTTTTTTTACCCATTTATATTATCCTATCTTTTTCAAAAGTGAAGTCTGTTATTCTTAATAAAGCTAATAAGCACAGACCTGTTCACCAGCTAATGGCTGTTCACTGAAATAATCTTGTAAGCTGAAGTCAGTATTAAATATATTGTTAAGTTGATTATATCCGTCTAAACTTCTTTTGCTCGTATTCTTAGTCTTCCTTGCTGATATCAATATATTCTTAGGGGTCAGTTTTGGAGGAACTATTTCTAAAAGCTCAACATAATACCCATTTCCTAAAAGAAACTGTGACCTTAACGCGTCTGTTAATATATCTGCAAATTTACTTCTCAGCAAGCCAAATTGAGTTACAGTCGTCAGAGGATGATTATCTTTAATCTGAGAGCGTAATTGTCCCTGACAACACGGAACTACCATAATATACTTGGCTCCAACTTTAATACCTTTAGCAATCGCCTCATCGGTGGCCGTATTACATGCATGTAGCGCAATGACCACAT
>JABGRF010000302.1 GCA_018648405.1 Candidatus Scalindua sp. | reverse complement strand
TCATCTATCTATGAGATTATGTGCGGTAAGAAGAGTTATACTGATGTGTTATTGAAAACGTCTATTGATGGTCTGGAGATTATTCCTTCCGACATTGATCTCGCAAGTGCAGAGGTAGAACTTGTTAATACGGTAGGGCGCGAAACAATCGTTAAGTTCTATCTTGAAAAGATGTTAGCCGATTATGAATATGTTTTAATTGACTGTCCACCGTCTTTAGGGCTTCTAACCCTTAATGCACTTACTGTTGCCAACGAAATCTTTATTCCTTTGCAGACTGAGTTCTTTGCTCTGCAGGGCGTAAGCAAGCTAATGCAAACATTTGATGTTATCAAGAAACGACTGAACAGCAAGCTAGAGATTACAGGAATAATACCTTGTATGTATGATAGCAGAACAAAGCTGGGGCAGGCAGTGCTTGACAAGATCAAAGAGTATTTCTCAGATAAGGTATTTACCACGACCGTTAGAAAAAATATTAAACTCTCAGAATCAACAAGCCATGGAATGCCGATTACAGTATATGCTCCGGATTCTAATGGCGCTCAGGATTACGAGGCGTTGACCAAAGAGATAATTGCCCAAGAGAATAAGAAATAGTATCCCAAAGGGGCACACTAATATTTAGAAAACATGCTTCCATATAACGCAATTTCAAACCGAAGATTAAACCAACCGTAACTGTTTGTATATTAATGAGCTTTAGTGATATCTATTACTAAGAGGAAAGAGTTGTGGCAAAGAAAAATGCGCTTGGATCAGACCCGTTTGAGTGGTTAAAGGGGCCTGAGAAAAAAGAGAATACCGGGAATCAGAAGAGCGATATTGGTGGACAGAATAAACAGGCAGAAAAATCTCCTGATCCGGTAATAGATAAGAAAGAGACGGTTGTTAGGCAGGAAGTAAAGTACAAAGAGAAACAAAAAGTAGAGCAGGAAGTGAAGCACGAGGAAAAACAGGAAGTAGAGAAGGAAGCAAAAGCATACGAACCTGCTAATGTATCAGACACGCCAGAACCACAGGAAACCAAGGTTTACGAATCTGTTAAAGTAGTTGAACCATACACCCCCCGACAGGAAGAGACAACGTTTGAATCCAGCGACATATCAGAGGGAAACCGCAAAGCTGTTTTGGGTAATGACCTCTATGCACATCATACCAAACCGAGAGGAACAAAGCAGAAAGATAGCCCTGCAACTGCATTTGTAATAGTATACACGGTTCTATTGCTAATTCTTGGTTTCATAATCTATAAAGATCTGACAAGGCAAATTAGCACATTGGAGACAAAGCTGGAACATGTAGAAAAACAGCTTGATGAGGGCTTAATAGATTACGAGGATACAAAGCCAGATGGTGGTTGGTGATTCATAATAGTATGCTCAACTTTAAACTTCTTTTTACGTCCGTCGTCCAGCTGTAATATCAACTCTCCATCCTTAGTGATTCCCAGGAAAACACCTTCAAACTCCTTTTTGGTATTACGGACGTTGACCCGTCTTCCAATATTCATACAAAATTCCTGCCATTTATCTACAATATGATCGTAGCGTTCATCCTTTAAGATTAAGTACCATGAATCCAGGTTTTGCAGCAAAGCCCTTGCAAAATTGGTACGATCTATAAATGCCTCTTTTTCAATGGTAAGAGATGTTGCCGGCTGACCGATCTCTTCCGGAAGTTCATGCTTTTTCAAATTAACATTAATACCGATTCCTACAATGTAGTTTTTTGATTGATCGGTGTGATCCTGTGTCTCTACAATTATCCCGCCCAATTTCTTTTTGTTAATTACAATATCATTAGGCCAGTCAATCTCAACGGGTAATTTAAACATGTCCCTGATGGTCTGTACGATAGCAACCGCGGTGAATACCATCAAAATGTATGAACTTTCCGGTTGGATTGCCGGTCTTAAGACAACCGTCAGTAACAAGCCTTTCCCGCTTTTGCAGAACCACTCTCTTCCTGTCCGTCCTCTTCCCTGAGTCTGCTCTTCAACAAAGATTGTGGTTCCCTCTATGGCTCCCTCTTTGAGCATCTGCTTTGCGGTGTCCATTGCAGATACTGTACGTTCAAGTGTAACAATTTCCCTGCCTATTATATCGGTGCGCAGGTTATCCTTGATCTTGTCAGCGAATAAACGTACTGGTTTCATGTGTGTTATGGAAAGATTTTTTTTGAAATGTTGAAGGCCCTATCTGTTGGCAGATACTCATTTATGAGGTTCAATGACTACCTTTATAGACTCTTTGGCTTCGGTAACCAGCTTAAAGCCTTTTACGGCTTCTGACAGACCTAAACGATGAGTAATCATCTCCTGCACAGGAACACGTTTAGAACTAATCAGCTCAATCGCAACTTCTATATCAAGAGGGCTTGCGCCGTACGTCGGCACTAAGGTAACACAGTTTTTCCAGAACTCATTGAACGGTACGTTAAGAGTAGTCTCCGGACCGCCCGGTGCAAAGTATAGGATCGTACCTGCACGGTCTACAGATTTCATAGCGGTATCTAAAGCGGAGTCTGCTCCGGCTGTTAATATCACACGATCAGCAAGCCTGTTGTTGTTAACTTTGAGTAGATGTGAAGGAAGGTCGTCATGGGCAGAGATGACAGAATCTGCTCCAAACTTCTTTGCCATCTCCATACGAAATTCACTTATATCAGTAGCAATTATCTTTCCGGCTCCCAGTGATCGGGCAAGTAAAATATGCAGAAGCCCTGACATTCCGCTGCCGATAACAACAACAGTCTGGCCCGGTTCAATACGAGCTACTCTCTGTCCCCGAACTACACAAGCCAATGGTTCAATGAACGTTCCATCTTCCAGTGACATATTATCAGGAAGAATAGAGATTCCTCTGTCTACATTGATTTCCGGTACCCGTACATATTCAGCAAAACCGCCGGGATCAAAATTCGTGGTGCGCAATGAGTCGCATACAGTGTGGTTACCATTCAGACAGTAATGACACGTATTACAGGGAACATGGTGTGATACAAAGACCCTGTCTCCCTTTTTGTATCGTTTAACATCCTCTCCTACTTCAACAATTTCACCGGTTGCCTCGTGCCCCAGTACAAGTGGAGCTTTGTGAATACGATACCATTCCATTACGTCACTGCCGCAGATACCACAGGCCAGTGATTTAAATAGTACCTCGCCTTTACCAATCTTCGGAGTTGGCATCTCTTCCACTCTAATGTCACTGTTATTGTAATACATTGCTACGCGCATATTGATATCCCGGATATTTAGTAAGAAAGTTAAAGTCTGGTGTTAATATGGCTGGTCAAGTGTGCCCTGTTCTGCAACTCTTATAACAGCTTAATATAACGTCACACCTTATACCAAAATGGCTCAATGCTTTCAACTGTTTTATGCTGGTAAGGATCACTATAAGACGAAGTGAATAAGAGAAGGCAATAAGGTTTTCGGCTTGTACAGGTCAATGATAGAGAAAGAAGCTGAAAAGATTAATAGTGCAGTGCTGAAATATAACGTGGATGTGGGTGTATAGTTGTGTTTTGGAGATGGAATGTCAAGGGGAAGATTGTTTATTCTACTATTTCTTCAACTGTATTATTTATTGCTTTTCTTGCGTGTTCTGTAATTTGAGTAAATTCAATTGCGAAACCTATTATTGATGTGTCCAAGTGCCTTTTCGCACGAATAACTTTTCCGTTACATATTATTGAAGGATTGGAAAGAGAGAAGCCTATTTTTAAATCCAGAATTGTACCAACCTCCAGATTCTTTTTGGCATAAAAGAAAAGACCACCAGCACTCAAGTTAATTACAGCGACCATATCCCAGTCGTTAAAAATCATTTGTTCACTTGATTTAACATTGAATCTTGTGATGTATGGTTTTTCTATTCTTACATGTTTTCTTGTTTCTGGAATCTTATACATGGCATATCCTCCTGGTTAATATAGATTGGTTTTGAGTATAAGTAACAAGTTATATGCCAAACGGGCGTGTGAATCCGGTTGATTTGATGGCTAAAAGTTATTTTGTCATAATATCATAATTGATAATAACTTATGCTATTCTAGAATAGCATAATGATTGTGTTTTGGATTATGAGAGAGAGTGCGTTTTTATATGAATAGTGTGCCATGGCACAAAAGTGTGACGGGCCATAGTGTGTCATAGTATGATGGTGCGTATCGTATTGTTGGTAAGATATGGAATGAATATATTGTTAAGACGAATAAAGGTGTTAAGAAAGAAAAATTAAAGCTTCGGAGAATAAGAGGGTTGGATGTCAGATAAGAATTGAAAATTTATAGTTTAAAAACTATAAATAATGGTCGCTGTCCCTATTTTTATTGTATCTCATACATCAATTTTGAAGGTAATGATTTCCACTCAACATCAATAGGCATAAGGTCAAGAGTCGGATGCTTTACTTGTGGTACCTTACAATCATCTTTGTCACGTGATCCAAATGCAAGTCCATCGTCACGAGTTACTTCAATACAACCACCAATAAAACGATCAAATAAACAAACTATGTGTATAGACAGAAATTTTAAGTTTTTATCATGTCGACGATAATCAAACCACAAATCTTTTGCTGTTGTCAATGCAACCCCAACGACAACTCCTATTAAACCAAATATTGCTGATTCCAAAGTTCCTCCATTTCCTTAATGCATAACGACCTGCATCACCAGCGGCCCACCCAAGCTTGCCGCGTCAGCGCCGCCGCGCTTCTTGCCGTCTGGTGAATGCAATGGTTCGACAATAATTTCTTCTAATTTTTGACTTCCATTGGATCAAACAGATTGTGAATAGTTTTAAGGTCATAAATATTGTCATGTTCGGTCAGGTATTTATATAGCTCTGTAGATTCTGCTTTACAGGCTTCTGAGTATTTGTTTGCAGCCGATTCGTTTCCACGGAATGCTTCCATTTTGGCTAATAAATACAAGAGAACGCAGTGGGAACTAGTGGTCATTTGAGGAGCAGGGTCAACAAGTTCCTTAATGGCAGCAATACAATTGTCTTGGTTTTCAGGCTTTTCAATAAATTCTTGAGCGATGTAAAAGCCTGTTTTCCAATAAATCAAGTCCGTTCCATTAGAAAGCATCCTGGCAGTAATGTGATTGAGGCCATTACCATTTAGCGATGAAATTATTTTTAAATTATGTGGAACTCCTTCCGATTTATCAAAATTCTCTTCATCGGTTATTTTCTTCTTATTGTCCAGAAAATACTGAATAAGCACTTTTGATCTAGTTCGTGCTAAACTAGAAGAACTGCTTACTGCAATTTTCTGAAGTATAGGTATTGTAATATCCACTGCTTCAGTCGAATCAATTTCTGATTTGATTGTGCTATAAGCAAATTCGCTGTAAAATCTCTCAGAGCTTTCTAACTGGGAGGCAACAAACTCAACCCCTTGTGCACCACCTGCCTCAATGAAGAAAGAATACCATTTTCCAATAAATGGATTCCCACCCTCTGTTGCTTCTTCAGGATGTGATTCAAGGTATCGCAACAAGGGTTGAAATGAAACAGGGTCCTTCAACATAAATAGGCCATCTATCGCCTTTGCTCGCTCCTCTTTCCCCTTAGATTCAAGCTGAGAAATTAATGTAGATAGTTCACTGCGGGGGTCGAGTGTCAATACTGCTTTTTGTGAAATCTTTTCAATTAGGTCTCGCTTCTCACTTTCAAGATTTTCAAGGCGAATAGTTAGTTCTGAAATTTCTTTATTATTTAAGGAAGATGGGTCTATTTGCCTTGATTGTGTGTTGGTAGGTTTCGCTCCGGAATTTTGTTCTGCAATTGCTATCCGTTGCTCAAGAGCCTTTATAGCTTGTTCGTTTAAATATTTAGTGAGTGCAAAAGTGCCACCCGCGACAGCAATTACAATTGTTATCCCCCAACCTACTAAAGTACTCTGAGCCAGATTTTTCATTTTTTATCCTTTTTTGAAGCTGTCGAACTAGTAATTGATAAGTTTATAGATAACACCACTATTGTAATGATATACAGAAGAATTAAATTACTATATTTTTTATAAGGTCCAATTACAGTTTGAATTATTAAATTAGCATTTAAGCAGATTATTTTATTCATGCTGAGTTGTTTTTTTGGATTTGGTATTAGATGCTCTTTTACTTCGTTCTTCTTTACGTTTTTTTGCATCTTCAACTTTTCAGTTGTCAATCATTTCCTGTAGTTGATAAAGCCTGATTTATGAAAAGTATATCCATCATATGATGGTATATCGTTTTGGTAGGTCGTAAGTTACTAGCGGTATAATACTTTAGTAAATATCA
>JABGRF010000356.1 GCA_018648405.1 Candidatus Scalindua sp. | reverse complement strand
AGATGTAGATATATAATAATAAAATATTTCCAACAGAGAGCAATCTAAAGAGGCTAAAAAATGGATGTTACTAAAATATTTGGTACGAATGTATTTAATGATGAGGTAATGAGGAAATGGCTGCCCAGGGATACCTATAAAGCACTCAAGAAGACTATCGAAAATGAAAATCATTTACCGCCTGAGGTTGCAGATGTTGTTGCAAATGCAATGAAGGATTGGGCAATTGAAAAAGGCGCAACACATTATACCCATTGGTTTCAACCACTGACGGGGAGTACGGCAGAAAAACACGACTCCTTTATATCGCCTACAGCACAAGGTGGAGTAGTTATGGAGTTTTCCGGTAAGCAGCTTGTTAAGGGAGAGCCCGATGCATCAAGTTTTCCAAGTGGAGGGCTTAGGGCTACTTTTGAAGCACGTGGATATACTGCTTGGGACTGTACCTCTCCTGCTTTCCTCAAGGAAGATGCTGCCGGTGATGTAACACTCTGTATTCCAACCGCATTTTGTTCATATACGAGTGAAGCATTAGATAAGAAGACTCCGTTGCTGCGTTCAATGTCTGCGGTTTCACAACAATCGCTTCGTGTATTACGTGCGCTTGGTAATAAAAAGGTTAATAAAGTCACCGCAAACATTGGTGCAGAACAGGAGTACTTTCTTGTAGATAAAAAATTCTTTGAGCAAAGATTAGATTTGATTGTTGCAGGGAGAACACTTTTTGGTGCACCAGCACCAAAGGGGCAAGAGATGGAGGATCACTATTTTGGACAGATTAAGGATCGTGTTGCCGATTTTATGAAAGATCTGGACAAAGAGTTATGGAAGCTGGGGATCGCTGCTACAACAAAACATAATGAAGTTGCACCATCGCAATTTGAGATGGCACCAATCTTCACAACAGCAAACATCGCGGCAGACCATAATCAACTTGTAATGGAGACATTACAGAAAGTTGCTATCAGACGTGGCCTGGTTTGTCTTCTACATGAAAAACCTTATGCACGAGTGAACGGTTCAGGTAAGCATACGAACTGGTCTTTGAGTACTGATGAAGGTGACAATTTGCTTGAACCGGGAAGCACACCGCATGCGAATGCACAGTTTCTCCTATTTATCTGCGCGCTTATTAGTGCTGTTGACCTACATGCAGATATTATACGAAGATCTGCGGCAAATTCAGGTAATGATCATCGCCTCGGTGGGCACGAAGCTCCTCCGGCAATTATCTCTATATTTATGGGCGAAGAATTGACAGAGATCCTGGAAGCTATTGCAAAGGGAAAGAAGGCAAAATCAAAAGCGTTTACTACTCTCAAAGTGGGTGTTGATACTTTACCTGCACTGCCAATGGATAATGCGGACAGAAACCGGACATCACCATTTGCGTTTACGGGCAATAAATTTGAGTTTCGCATGGTTCCATCATCCGGTTCAATTTCAAGGCCGTGTATTGTTCTTAATACTATTGTCGCGGAGGCACTTGATGATATTGCAACCAGGCTTGAGAAGGCAAAAGATATTCACAAAGAGACAGCATCGATTATAAAAGATACGATGGAAGAACACGGGAAAATTGTCTTCAATGGTAACAACTATGGCGGAGACTGGGAAAAAGAGGCAAAGAAGCGTGGGTTGCCAAATATTGATTCGACTGTGAAAGCGTTGAAAACTTTTCCGGGTAAAAAATCTACCGGTTTGTTTCAAAAATATAAAGTACTTTCAAAAGAAGAAGTACTAGCTAGATATGAAATTTATCTTGGACAGTATTCAAAGCAGATTAACATTGAAGCAAATGCGTCTCTTGATATGGTTAAAAGTTTATATATTCCAGCGATTATTCATTACACAAAAGAGCTTGCTGAGGGTATTGAAAAACTGGAAGCAGTAAATGCATCTGCGGATGTCCAGAGAGATCTGTTATCAAAAGTCTCGACACATTTGAAATCAGCATATCGTAATACCCGGAAACTGGAATCTGAACGTGAGAAGGCACTCAAAATCTCTGATAGCTTAAAATGCGCCGAGATATTTCGTGATAAGGTACAGGTTGTAATGGCTGATTTGAGAAAAGATATTGATATTCTGGAAACATTGATTCCCCGGAAATTGTGGCCTGTTCCGACATACGCTGACCTGTTATTTAAATTGTAAGTTTTGGTCTGCAGGTTTTACATTGTAATTGTTTCGCTTAACCTCGTCTTCATGATTGGTTGTATAAATGAGTGATAGTGAATAACGGTGATTGATTATTTTGTAAATTACTAAAAACCTTGCAGTTATCTGTTCAGTTTTTTTAAGAACGAGGTATTGGCTTACTCATCGCAATAAAATACTACTTCTCGTAGTTACATGGCACAACCTGATAACGCCATATTCAAATATGATGTTATTGTCATCTCTTTATAATATTACAATTAATAATCCTTGCTTATGGTCAACGGGTTAGTTATTAGTTATAATCTCAAATCAGAATTTGGTTCTGTTTTCTGTCTGCGAAAATTTAAATATTGCTGGCTTTCGAAGGGAACTGTTGTTAAGTCTCACGATTGAAAAACATGAGTAAATTATGAAAGCAAATATACTGGTAGTTGATGATGATGAAGGAATCAGTTATGTCATTAAGAGATTTCTTATGCAGGGTGGTCATGAAGTGTCTACTGCTGTTGACTATAATGAGGCAATGGATAAGCTGTCTCTGACTGACTTTGACCTTGTCTTTACGGATATTAACCTGGGGGACAGATCAGGGATTGATCTCCTGAGGGAAGTAAAGAAGAGAAAGATGGCATGTCCGGTAATTATGATTACCGGGAATCCTAATCTCGATACGGCAACAGATGCCATTCGGTTGGGAGCTCATGATTATATCTTTAAGCCGGTAAAAATAACAACATTGACACGTGTTACCAATCTGGCACTGAAGTACAAGTCTGTAGTTCAGGAGAAAAACAGATATCAGTCAAATCTCGAAGCAATCTTCAGGAGTGTACGTGATGCAATCATTACTGTAGACAGAGATTTAATAGTGCTTGAGGTCAATGAGTTGGCAGAAGAGATTTGTGGCTTTCCGGGTAAGGATGAGATCAAAGGGAAGAAGTGTGACTCCTTTATGGACGAGTGCAGTAAGCATTATCTTGAATTAATTACCGAGACAATTAACACGAAGCTTCCGGCAGAAAGAATTCGTTTTGAATGTGGAGGTGCAGATCAATCACGGAAAGTTGTCAGCGCAACCACTTCTCCACTTATTGATTCCGCCGGGCACTTTAATGGATGTGTCATGGTTGTAAAGGACGAAACTCGTCTGGCAGAACTTGAAAGCAATCTGAACAAACACTGGCAGTTTCATAATATCATAGGGAAGAGCGAGAAGATGGAAAAAATATTCTCCATGATTGATACTTTGTCAGAGACGCAATCTACTGTACTGATTACCGGTGAGAATGGAACCGGAAAGGGGCTTGTGGCGGAGGCGTTGCACTACTATAGAAAGAACAGTAAAAAACCTTTTGTCGTAGTGGGATGCGCGTCCTTATCTGACAATCTGCTTGAGAGCGAACTGTTCGGGCATGTGAAAGGCGCATTCACCGGTGCCGTTTCTGATAGAGTCGGACGATTTCAGAAGGCTGATGGGGGTACTATCTTTCTTGACGAGATAGGAGATATATCTAACTCAATGCAATTGCGCTTGTTGAGAGTACTTCAGGAGAGACAGTTTGAACGTGTGGGTGATTCAACACCTGTCAGCGTAAATGTCAGGGTTATAGCAGCAACAAATCAGGACCTTCGTAAGAAGGTCAGTAATAAAAGTTATCGTCAAGATCTCTATCACCGGTTGAAGGTTGTCGAGCTGGCTGTCCCTCCTGTCAGGGAGAGAAGGGAAGACATACCACTCCTTGTAGATCATTTTGTGAAGATGCTGAATGATAAACTGGATAAAAATATAAATTCGGTATCTGAGGACGTACTGAAGGTTTTTATGGATTATGATTGGCCGGGAAATGTACGGGAATTACAGCATACGCTGGAACACGCTTTCGTCATTTCCAAGAAGGCTATTATCACTTTAGAAGATCTTCCGTCTGAGTTTGGCGGTGCTGTCGGTATCAAAAAGCATCATAAAAAAGAAGATTATGGAAGAGACTCGATAGTACAGGCATTAGTTGATACCGGTTGGAATAAAGCTAAAGCGGCCCGTCTGCTGGGAATAGGCCGAACTACACTCTACGTAAAGATTGAAGAGTATCAAATCACTGAAGATCATACCGGATAAAAGTGTTCTGCAGAACACATATGTGCCACCGAACATATATGTGCTTTAGAACACTTTTATAGTCTGTAATAGCTACTATTTCTCCTCATAAATACATTCCAAAAAGTTATCTTACTCTTTTTTTCAGATTAAATATCACATAATTAAATAAAAAGCTTACATCAGAAAAGCTGATAGTATTCATCCAGTTCTCACACCACTTCTATTCCACAAAAACAGATCTACAAATTATAAGTTGTTAATATACAAATCTTTATATATCGCAAACTAACCAGTTTCAATCATCGTAAACAGTTATATTTCACATTACCAATGATCATGTATATATCTGACCAAGCCCCCGTTATGCATTAAAGTATTATGCAATACTACATTCCTGAAGGTCATAAATATGATATGGAAATAAGTTGGCATCTCTTTTGTTAAGTTATTGAAACAAGACATTGTTTTTTGTTCGTACAAATTTTGTAAATGAAGGGATTATGTATCATGAAGAGAGGGCTATCTATAAAGAAAAGCATAATTAGAAAGAAGAAAAGAGCATGCTTGAGATGTGGAGAGTCTTTTTTCAATAAGGGGCCGCACAACTGTATATGTGATAGATGTACTGTGGTAAACGAGAGAACATCGGAGAAGACATATAGTGTCAGAGGTGTAACTCAGGCAGGCTCTGGATCAAACGAAGGGCAACTGTTGCCATTTTAATACGAAAGAGAAGTATCTGTTATGACAAAGTTTGAGATGACATGTTTAGCTACATGTGTTTTCTTTTTTTGGTACTGCTGGGTTTAGTGAAGATCGATATACGCTTGAACTCAGCGATTACATGAAGTAATTATGATAGGAAGAGATAGTTATGAAAGCTGAAAAACTTTATATGGAATTTGTCAAAGCGTTGAATGAAAATATATACGCAGAGATAAAATAACTTAGATGTCGTCAAGGTGAGATAAAAATATGAGAAACGGTAGAATCCTCGTGATGGATGATCATAAGGACATAAGATATATTTTTTCAATACTGCTGAATCGCAGTAATTATGAGGTGGAAGTTGCCGAAGACGGGAATAAGGCAATAGAACTATTCAATCGCTCAATAGAAGAAGAGAGACTTTTTGATGCCATAATACTGGATCTGAATGTGCCTGGAGGCATGGGAGGAGCGGAGGCGACAGAAAAGCTGTTAGAAATTGATCCTGAAACCAAAGTGATATGGTGTAGCGGCAGGATCGATAATCCTATAATGATAAATTACAAGAAGTACGGTGTGGTCTCAGTTATTCATAAGCCATTTAACAACGATGATATATATGAAGCATTGAGCTTAGCGATAAGTAGTAATTGATTTTAAGGAAATACAAAAAGCAAGGCATTTTATAACTAATATGGAGGAGAGATTGAATGGTAGCAGGTGAGGGGAAAAAAGAAGTTATGACTCTGGAGGGTAAATATCTAACCTTTATTCTAGGTGAAGAGATCTATGGTATCGAGATACTCAAGGTAAGAGAGATCATCGGTCTTATGGATATCACAAATGTACCGCAGACACCGGAGTATATGAAAGGTGTGATTAATCTGAGAGGTAAGGTTATACCCGTAATAGATCTGAGGTTGAAGTTTACAATGCAGGAAGAGGAGCATACACAGGAGACATGTGTAATAGTTGTAGAAGTTGAAGGCACTTCAATCGGGATCATAGTTGATAGTGTGTCAGAGGTGTCTGACATCGGTGGTAAGGATATTGAAGAAGCGCCAAGCTTCGGTCAGGGTATAGATACAAGCTTCATCATGGGCCTTGGTAAGGTTAAGGAAAAAATAATTATTCTGCTGGATATTGAGACAGTGCTATCCGCCGAAGAGCTAGAGATGGTTGAACAGATGGCAAAATGATAAAAAACAGTTAGCCAATCATGGATTGAAGAATCAATTCTTACGTATGGATTTAAATTTTAATTTTACTTTTTTTAGTGAGGAGAGAGACAGTGACTATAGGTAATAAGTTTATTCTGGTTTTTTCAATTTTTTTCATAGCAGTATTGTCAGGAGCATTCTTTGTATTCAAGACAATAAGAAATCAGCAGGATGAGAAAGCAGTAGTTAATCTTGCCGGTAGACAGCGCATGCTGACACAGAAGTACT
>JABGRF010000301.1 GCA_018648405.1 Candidatus Scalindua sp. | reverse complement strand
TAACACCCTGTAAAGTCTGTTGTAGTTGCTCTTCAGTGATTCGTCCACGAATCCACACTTCATAAAACTTTGAGAATTTACCAGGTTGTGTCAGAAGATCACTCAACCCACCTTCACGAGTAAAAAGCAGCAGACCTCTTGAATCCCTATCCAGACGCCCTACAGGTATCCATCTATCTTCAAGCACAAATCTGGGCAGAATGTCATAAACTGTTTTACGGCTCTTTTCATCAGATAGCGTGACAATCGTTCCCTTTGGTTTGTGGAACATTATAAATCTTCGTGGTTTTGATGTGGAACGTGAATTCATAATAGTTTAATCAAAATCAAATCTGTTTTCCTGCGCTCTGTCATACATCTCCTCTATCATATCAAAGAAGAGATCATAACATTTCTGCATAACATATCTTGCTGTCTCAGCTTCTTCAGCTGTCAGCGTCTCACTCTCGAACATTTTTGGATCACAGCCGTGTAAGCTGCCGGGCTCGTACCCCAGGTGGACATCGCCAAAATAATTACTCTCGATTGATCCCGCTGTACAATTATGTGAAACAAGAAAGAAAGTATTCCCCAGCTCTTCTATGACACGGATAAGACAGTACCGTACCAAAGGATTTGTAGCCATCTGAGCAAGATTTGCTATCTCATAGGCAACCAGCCTGCTATTTTTAATATTATCATTCCACAGAAATTCCAGGCAATCGGCAAAGGTAAAGTTTTTAAGCTTATCCTGTAGATTTCGCATATCTTTATTAATCAGAGAATTGTGCTCCGCATCCGTTGCAGCGTGACTGTTAATCTGCTCCTCGAATTCATTGGCAGGTTCTTTGTAAGGAAGTATATAATTGTTGATGTCAGAAAATGAATTTGCGAAGTAGGTAAAATAAGGCAGCCAGTTTAACCTCTTTGAAGCAGGAACACTCTCATCCTCCATATACTTAATGAGCCGACTTTGCTTAAAATCTTCCCTCATCTGAAAAACAGGAAAGACAACGTCTTTTACAAGTACTCTGTCTTTTTCCATTTTACTCACCTCCGTTCTTTAAACAGGACTGTTTACCTTTTCTATCTGTACTAAATTAGTATTATATGTAGATCCACCACCCATATCCGCCAGTCTGTCCGGTGTTGTCTGGTTGCTGTTGCATCCTCCGGGGCTCAAGCTATTCCACCATATACCTTTATTTATTGCAACACCCTCTTTTAAGTAATCTCCTACAGACGCCATGAGAGCACACTCACCTCGCTCGTTAAACACCCTAACCTTATCACCGGTTTTTATCCCGCGCCTCCCGGCATCCAGTGAGTTTAATTCTAAAATAGGTTCTTCTTCACTCCCCTGTTCACGTATATTTGCAAAATTTGAATTCAAGAATGATTTTGCTGATGGAGTAAGCAGATAAACCGGATATTTCTCATACAGGTCCGGAGAGGTCAAAGGACCTTCCCCTATGGGTATATGAGCAGGCAGCGGATCATAACCATCCCCTTTCATCTTATCTGAATAGAACTCTATCTTTCCGGAAGGAGTGTAGAATTTAAGATCTCTATACGGTATATGAAATTCGCCAGGCATATTCAGACGGATCGCTCCCTCGTCTCGCAAACGTTCTAACGTTATGCCTCGTAAATAACTGCTGTCAACTCCTAATGCACTGTTAATTGTATCAATCGCCGTATCATCAAAGCAACTGTCCTGAAAACCCATTGATTTTGCCAATGTGTTGAATGTATCAATATTCGGCCTGCTTTCACCAAGCGGTTCTATTACCGGCTCATTCAGCTGGAGTGACAGATGGAAGTATGAGTAGTGTAAGTCAGTGTGCTCAAACTCTGTAGTAGCAGGCAATACAATATCAGCGTAGCGCGTGGTGTCGGTAAGCAGCTGTTCATGTACCACAGTAAACAGATCCTCTCTCTGCAGACCCGCAATCACCTTTCGTTGATTAAAGAGCACGGCAGCAGGATTAGAGTTGTAAACAAACAAGCCATAAATGCCCGGATCTTCATGTAATAGCGTGTGTCCCAGCCGATTCATATTAATTGATCTTGGAGAGCCTGGACAGAGATCATTTCCTTCAAGAATATCCCACTGAATTGGAAAGGCTTCGCTGGTAGGATAAAACATTCCTCCACCGGGATGCTTCCATGCCCCGACCAGACCTGGAAGACAAGCAATTGTACGGATCATCATGCCTCCGTTTGTGTGATGCTGCATACCTGATCCCGCATAAATGAAGGATGGTTTACTGTCTGCATAAATTGCGGCAAACTTCCTTATGGTCTCTTTATCAACACCTGTAATTCCTTCTACCTTTTCCGGCGAGTACTCTTGAACCCGTTCTGACAATTCGGTGAAACCCTCTGTATGGTTTTTGACAAAATCACTATCATACAGGGATTCATTAATAATTACGTTCATTACGCCCAACGCAAGTGCAGCGTCACTTCCGGGTGCTGGTTGGATATAGAGGTCAGCCATCTCAACAGACTTGATTTTATCAGGATTTATGACGACATGTAGAGCTCCGTTCTTTTTTGCTTCCTTTATCAGAGGTATCTGATGGATGTTAGTATAATACGGGTTTGTACCCCATGAAATTACCAGTTTTGATTGTGGAATGGCTAATGGGTCGGCACCAAGGGATGCGCCCATTGTATATTTATAACCAATTCTTCCGCCCTTCGAACAAATGGTTCTATCAAGTCCTGAAGCACTCATGCGGTTGAAGAAACGCTTGCCTGCAACATTACCATTAACCAGTCCCAACGTACCTGAACCGCTGAATGGTAGGATGGATTCCGCTCCGTATCTGTTAATAATAACCTTAAACTGGGATGTGATTGTATTGATCGCCTCATCCCACGATATTCTCTCAAACTTACCGACCCCCTTCTCACCAACTCTTTTAAGAGGGTAAAGAACTCTGTCAGGACTATAGACCCGTTCCGGATAGTTCATTACCTTCTTACAGAGAAAACCCCTGGTGACAAAATGGTCAGGATCGCCCTTGACCTTAACCAGCTTACCGTCTTCTACGCGAGAAATTATTCCGCAAGTATCAGGGCAATCATGTGGACATACACTTCGAAACTCATTATTCATTTTCTGTTCTATATTTTACGTTCTATCTTTAAAGGAATACAACTTTTCAATAATAACAATTCATTGGCAACAAGTAAATAGATCATGTCTGTTTTGTCATGTTTATTTAATTATTATTTAGTTGAAAATTAGACATTTTTTATGATAATCAACCGATGGATACTATTCAATACGACAAACTTATTCTAACTACTATTCTTGCCGCAAAGCGTGCAGGTGAAGCAATTCTTGAAGTATATGACTCAGATTTTGCGGTAGAACAGAAAGATGACAAATCGCCCCTGACATTAGCAGACAAAAGATCACACGAAATCATTGAGAACGTTCTGGAACAAACTGTAACCGCTAACAACTCCACAGTACCCATTTTGAGCGAAGAGGGAAAAGAGATCCCATATGATGAAAGAATAAAATGGGAATATTTCTGGCTTGTTGACCCCCTTGACGGGACAAAGGAGTTTATTAAAAGAAATGGGGAATTCACCGTAAACATTGCACTCATACACAAACACAAACCGGTTCTCGGCATTATCTACATACCCGTTAAGGATGTATTCTACTTTGCTGCCATAAACTTCGGTGCATACAAGCTGGAGAACAGCGGTATCTTAACCGAGAATTTATCAATTGAAGAGCTGATAGACAAATCACAAAAACTACCGCTGAACAGTAACGACAAGACTACTCTTACCGTTATTGGCAGTCGATCTCACACCTCCGAGGAATTCACAGAATTTGTAAAACAATTAAATCAAAAGCATGAAAATGTAGAGTTTATTTCATCCGGCAGTTCGTTGAAGCTCTGCCTCGTTGCGGAAGGTAAAGCTGATGTCTATCCGCGATTTGGCCCCACAATGGAGTGGGATACGGCAGCAGGACAGGCAATTGTCGAACAGGCAAAAGGCACGGTAATGGAAGCAGAAACCAACGAGCCGCTAAATTATAATAAGAGCAATCTGTTAAATCCTTTTTTTATCGTAAGCGGGCAAGGTTTCAGCCTTGATTAATGATGAATAAACCGAAGAACAAAACCATGGCAACCAGAATTATACTATCTATGATTCTAGCAGCTTTCTTATTGATAACTGGCTGTGCAAGTACTAACTCCGGCCCACCGATTTCTCAGAGCGAATTGAAGAAGCTGGAGGATGAAATCGAAACGATGGCAACAGAGATTTATATCAATGATCTGGTTAGTGTTTGGAAGGTGGGACTAAAAGTCTTGAGTATTTTACCGGAAGAAGCGTTCAAAAAGCGTGCTGTGATAGGTGCACTCGTCGTGGATAACACCGAGAACATTGCTAGGTATTATAAGCTGCCGACAGAGGAGGGATGTGTTGTTGTTGGTGTAATAGACGATTATATAGCTGACCTTGCTGGCATTAGAGAAGGCGATATTATAAAAGAGATTGAAGGTAAAGAGATCAAGGACAGTAAAGATGTTGCTTTCAAGGCAGACGAAGTTGCCACAGTAATTGTAGAGAGAAGTGATACGAAGCTTTCCTTTGACGTAATACCTGAAGTGCAACCATACGTACGTATTCGTCTCAAGGAAACCGGAAAGATTAACGCATACGCAAAATTCACCGGTATAGAATTTACGACTGGTATGGTCCACTTCGTGGAAGACGAGGATGAGCTTGCTGTCATAATGGGACATGAACTTGCACATCTTACCGCCAAGCATCTACCCAAAAATATCAGCATGGCCGCATTATGTGGAACACTGGGCGGTCTTACAGGTCCGTTTGCACCTCTTACAACACAGGCGTTGTATGCACCATACAGCAGGAAGAATGAACGCGAGGCAGATTACCTGGGCCTTATCTACGCACATAATGCAGGCTATGATGTACAAAAGGGAGCAGCTCTATGGAAACGCTTCGCTCTGGAAATTCCCAGAAGCCGGTCAAAGAGTTTTCTTCGCTCCCATCCGGCAAGCCCGGAAAGGATCTTGCGAGTCAAAATGGTAGGAGAGATGATAAATTCCGGTAAAAATCCGCTGGTGGATTTAATTCTCAACTAATTCACAAAACTATATTATGCAATTCAAAAACCGACTCATTAAAGGTCTGATCGCTACTTTTATTGCTATTGGCGGTGGCACTGCAGGATATAAGATACTTGGCGGCCCTGAATGGTCTCTTCTCGATGCAGTCTATATGACCATTATAACGCTTACAACTGTAGGATTTGGGGAGACACAGGATCTGTCTGCCAATCCATCTGCCAGGATACTCACCATCTTCATCATTCTTTTTGGAATGGGAAGTCTTCTTTTTGTGGTAAGTACTATAACAGGATTTATCGTAGAGGGAGAATTGACAAACGTTTTTGGGAGGAGGAAAATGCTTAAAGAGATATCAAACCTGAAGAATCACTTTATCGTATGTGGTGTTGGCGACATTGGCAGCACAATAGTAAAGGAGTTGAAACAGACAAAGAGGGATTTTGTTGTAGTTGATACGGACACTGAAAAGCTTGAAAAGCTTGGCACAATGGAGAAAATACTATATGTCAACGAGGATGCAACTAAAGATGAGACCCTGGTAAGTGCCGGAATACATAAGGCTCAAGGCCTGATCACTATTCTTCCTGATGACAAGGATAACCTGTTTGTTACCTTAACGGCAAAACAACTGAATCCGAATTTGAGAATTGTATCAAAGGGTATAGAGGAACATACGATAAAAAAACTAAAAATGGCTGGTGCTGATTCTGTCGTACTATCAAATGCTATTGGAGGGCTGAGGATGGTATCAGTGCTGATCAGACCTGCTGTCGTCGGATTCCTCGATAAGATGCTGCGTGCACAAAAGGGCAAGTCTTACAGGTTTGAAGATATTGTAATACCCGCAAACTCAAAGTTCATAGGCCAGACTCTGGCCAATGCAAATTTATTGCATAATACAAGAGTGCTTATAATCGCAATGAAAGAAAAGGGAGGAGATTTTGTATACAATCCTGAGAGATCAACGATAATCAAAGAAGATTCTGAGATCGTGGTAATGGGGGAGAGTGTGGAGACAAATAAAGTGAGAGAATGGGTAGAGAATCAATGACAACGTTGTGATGATTTGATACCTAACAAGTTATTTCTTTGGCGACCAGATCTCAATCCGATGCCCTTCCGGATCGAAGAAATAGAAAACTTGAGCACCCCATGGATGTTCCCTGACCGGGTCTATTTTCAGTCCGCTGTCACACAGATATTGCCATGTCCCTGTAATATCGTCAACCTGTAGTGCTAACGTTATCCCCGCCCCGCCGCTGCTCTTGATGGACGCTCTCTGCTCATCAGCAATACTGATAT
>JABGRF010000327.1 GCA_018648405.1 Candidatus Scalindua sp. | reverse complement strand
GTGCATTGGTTAAGGAAATATTTCGCGATATCGAAAATGCTGCGGATGAATTAGGCATCGATATTTGTGGTGGGCATACAGAAATAACTAAAGGTCTCGATCGACCAATTGTTTCAGGGCATATGCTTGGTGAGGTTGATAAAGATAAATTAGTGACAAATTCTCATGCGAGGGTTGGAGATGAAATTATATTGACCAAGGGCATCGCAATTGAGGGTATGGCACTTCTTGCTAGAGAAAGAGAAAAGGAACTGTCCGGGAAATATGGCAAGATGTTTGTTGAGAGGGTTCAAGCTTTTTTGCATGATCCTGGGATCAGTGTTGTTGCGGAGGCACATCTTGCAAATCAAGCAGCTAATATTCACGCGATGCATGATCCGACTGAAGGTGGACTGGCAACCGGATTGTACGAACTGACTAGAGCATCAAACACAGGTGTTGTCATTTATGAAGATAAGATTCACTTGTTAGATGAAACAAGGATTTTGTGTTCTGAGTATAAACTTGATCCGTTAGGTGTTATAGCTTCCGGTGCACTTTTAATAGTAGTAGACCCTGATGACAGAGATGCGGTCCTAAGCAAACTTGTGCAAAATGATATAGCGTGTTCGGTGATTGGTAAAATGACTGATAAAGAGGATGGTTTGAAGATAATAGCTGATGGGGAGGAGAGAGAGCTGCCTTTTTTTGAAGTAGATGAGATTGCCAGGGTTATCTAAGCCAAAGAATGATAACCGTATAGCACTACCATTAACGTCATAATTAGCTTGACACCTATTGGTATTGCTTGTAAAATCCCCGCAAATCTGCAATTGATAAAGAATAGATTGGTGATTCTCAGGAATACTTTTATAAACGACACTTAATAATTTTTCGTGAGTAATAAAATATGAATGGTTACGGCGATAAACCTGAATTCAAGTTTGACAAAGTACAATTTGATCCTTTCAAAAAGTATATAGTACCCATAGCTATTATTCTGGGTGTTATCATAATTGGATTTTCTTCAGTATTTACGGTAAAGGCCAACCAGGAAGCTGTAATTTTAAGGTTTGGTAAGTATTCTGAGACTGCTGGGCCTGGATTGCATTTTAAGATGCCTTTTGGTATTGACAACGTATATGCAGCGGAGGTTAAGCGTATATACAATGAAGAATTTGGCTATAGGACTGTGCGGTCTGGAAGAGAAAGTATGATTGATTATAACTTCAGGGGAGCAACAGAAGTTTCTCTCATGTTGACTGGGGATAGGAACTGTGCCGTGGTGCATTGGGTAGTAAGATACAAGATAAAAAACTTGAAAGAGTTTCTCTTTAATGTTCGGAATGTGAAAAGTACCATAAGAGATGTTTCTGAAGCCGTAATGAGAAGGATTGTTGGTGATAGGTCTATTGACGAGGTACTGACTATTGGAAGAAGAGCAATTGAGGATGTTGCGGAGGAGGAAATAGAAACTGTTTTAGATACATATGGCTGTGGAATAGATATACAGGTGGTAAACTTGAAGGGCGTTAATCCACCACCACAGGTTAAGGATGCTTTTGATGCTGTTAACAAAGCGGTACAGATGAGGGATCAGATTACAAATGAAGCTGAAGGAAAGAAGAACAAGATCATACCGGCTGCAATGGGAAAGAAGGAACAGGCAATTAGAGAGGCAGAAGGGTACAAGATCAGAAGGATAAACGAGGCAACTGGAGATACCAAGGCGTTTCTTGCTGTTTTGAAAGAGTATGAGAAGGCGAAGGATATAACCAGAAGGAGGCTTTACCTGGAAATGATGGAGAAGGTAATACCAAAGTGTGAAGAGATATATATAATCGATAAAGAGCAAAAAGGGATTTTACCAATACTGAATCTTGGAGAGAGTAAGGTGTTGAAATGAAACAAAAGGCACAGGCATTCATAACAATCGCTATAATTGCAGTAGTGGCAATAATTATCATCGTCAGTAGCTCTTTTTACGTAGTGGACATTAAGTCTCAGTGCGTGATTACTCAATTTGGAAGACCGGTTAAGGTTGTAAATGAGCCAGGGTTAAAGATAAAAACACCTTTTGTTCAAAAAGTGAAGTTCTTTGAAAAACGTATCATAGAATGGGATGGAGAGCCAAGTGATATTCTGACAAGAGATAAGGAAAATATTGGTATTAATACCTGGGCACGTTGGAGAATCGTTGACTGCTTGAAGTTTTATACCTCACTGGGAAATGAAAGCAGGGGACAGGGGGTATTGGATGAGGTTATAGAATCTGCCGTTAAAAATATTGTAAGTGCGTATCCGCTAAATGAGGTACTTAGAAATACTAAGCGGAAGCTTGTATACACGACAGTAGAGTTGGAAAAAGCGGAAATGGATAAAAAAGTAAAGGTTTCTCATGGTAGGTCCAGTCTGGTTGGAGAAATAAACGAGATGGCAAATAAAGAATTACAAGAAAGATATGGTATAGAACTGGTTGATGTCAGGATAAAACATATCAATTACGTGCCGGCGGTCATTCCTAAAATATTTGACAGGATGCGCTCAGAAAGAATAAGGATTGCAAATAAATATGAATCTGAGGGCAGAAGAGATGAAGCAGAGATTTTGGGATATATGAAGAAGGAATTAGAGAAGATAGAATCTGAAGGTTATAAAATAGCAATTGAGACTAGAGGTGAAGCAGATGCTGAGGCGGTAAAAATATATGCAGATGCTTATGGGAAAGATCCTGATTTTTATTCCTTTGCAAAGACCCTTGAAACGTATGAAAAAACAATTGAAGAAAATACCCGTTTGTATTTGAGCACGGATAGTGATTACTATAAGTATATAAACAGTTTTATGGGAAAGTAGAAGATTTCTGTAATATTACCGTCGGTCAGTTAGTGAAGGATTAGGTCTTGATTTACGAACACTTCATATTGACGTAGAAAAAAGTATTGTATAGATGTTATATAATTTGACACTCGATGTATAGCATGCCTGATCGCGTTTCACACCAACCCCCTTTGAACATGTAGTTCTGCTGATTGATATTTTACATATACCAAATTGCAAATATTACTACCGCCCTTATTGATACGAAGATTAACTGTTTTCCGTTAATAAATATTTATGCATCTTAAACCTCGTATTGCCTATGACAATAAAACGATTTTTATCTGTTTTCTCGCGATATCCGGAATATTACACCTTGTTTTCATCTTTTCAACTTCCAACTGGAGCCATTTTATAAAACCGGAACTTAATTTTAGTGACTACGGAACTAAGGAAAGCAACTATCTTATAGAAATAGACCTCGAACCCGATGAACAGAAAGAAGAAAATGTTGAGATCGAAGAGGAGAGAACTAAATCTGATGCGCGTGAAGAAGAAAGAGATCTTTTTGTTGATACCTCCGGAAGGGCCATAGATGAAGAAACTCAAGCGGAGACTAATAAAATAGGGGAAAAGGGGTCTATTGCAAGAGACATGTATTCGGGAGAAAATAATATCAATGATAAGCCTCGTCTAGAGAGTGAGACAGATTTTGCCGGAGAGGCTCCCGATGAGTTTGCATCAACCGTGTATCGAGAATCAGGTATGCCAATAGAGGTTAGTCAAAGCGAGCCCGTTGAGGATGAAGCTGAAGAGGCGGTTGAGGAGTTAATTGAAGAGGAAGCTATAGCCGTCTTGTCTGAAATTTACAAGAGTGAAGAGTTACCTGTTGACGATGAAGCCGAGGAACTTGATGCGACAAAGGAAGAAACTGTTGACAATGAAGTAAAACCGGTAGAAAGTGCTGAAGAAATTGTTTCAGATGCATTGGGGTCGGACATAGTTATTCTGGAGTCGGAATTAAAAGAAGGTAATGATGCTGATGTCGTCGAGGAAGAGATAGAAAAAACAACAGATCCTTTAGAAGAATATACAGAAACAGCATCTATTTCAAAAGTATTGTTGAAAGAAGTAGTTGAAGGCAGTAGGGAGAGTGCAACAAGTAAGCTGCAAAACAAAAACAAGTCTTCTGAACGACAGGTAGACAACTTTCCTCTAGGTGACGATGCTCCATTTTTTGAAGACAATATATCAAACTCACCTCTGAGAGGTGCAGAGTCATTTAATGTAAAAAAACACGAATATGCTCAGTATTACAAACACATAAAAGATAAAATAAGATTGTACTGGTTGTTGCAGTATGGTACAGATGCGTCTATTAATCAAGTAACCAAAGGTTACAAGCCAATCGTCGTTACTTTTAAGGTGTTTCCCACCGGGGAAATAATGAATGTTGAAATTACTGATACGGCGGGTAACGAGCTATTGGCATCTAAGATTAGAATGTCAATTAAGAATACGACTTTAGATAAATTTCCGGATTACATTAACGAAAAACATATAGATGTTAAATTTAGTTACTTTTTCTTTTAATAGGGAGGCATTATATTGGAATGGTTAATGGGCGGCGGCCCAATAATGATACCCATATTTATTTGTTCAATTATCGCGCTCGCAGTTGTTATGGAACGTGTGGTAAGTCTTCGCCGAGGTCGTGTTATAAGGTCTGAATTGATCGAGGTAATTGATGCAATCAAGGGTCCGGAGGATATCCAGCTAATATATAACAGGTGTAATATGATAAAGGGCCCATTTTCCACCATTATCAAGCACACAATCACAAATACTCATTTATCAAGGGAAGAAAAAGTATTAGATATTCAGGCTACAGGAAGGCAGGAAGCCAGGGCTCTGGAGAGGATGCTGGTGGTCTTGGAAATTATTACGGCTATTACACCGCTTCTTGGACTACTTGGTACTGTACTTGGAATGAGCCAGGTATTTGATGTGATTTCAGAAGTGGGATTGGGACAGACAAAAGCGTTTTCCGGTGGTATTGCACAGGCTCTGAGGACGACCATAATTGGGCTTGGTGTAGCAATACCTTCTTTAATAGCGTATAGTTTTTTTGACAGGAAGGTTGATAACCTGGTACTGGAAATGGAAAAACACTCAATGTCGCTCTTGAATAAAATTTACTCTGCAGAGAGCATTGATGGGCCCAAAAATTCTAGCAGGGAATAACTATGCAATTTCGTATAAAACGATATATAAAACCGGTAATAAATATTGCTTCATTAGTAGATGTTCTCTTTCTTCTATTAATATTTTTCATGGTAACCTCTGCATTTGTAGAACAGCCGAATATTAAATTAGAGTTGCCTGCCACCAGGCATTCCGAAGTAAGTAGAGTAGAGAGAACGGTGTTAACCCTATCTCGTGACGGGCAATTATTTCTGAAAGAAAAGCCAGTTGATAAACAAAACCTTGAAAAAGAACTCAGAAGGTTGATGTTGGACACAGGAGATGAAGTTCTGGTTTTGAAGGCTGATAAGATGGTGCCTTACGGAGATGTAGTTGATATTATGGACTATGCTAAAGGGGCAGGTTTTAAAAAGGTAGTTGCCCCAACGATTATGGAAGAATGATGACCGTGAGATGAATGTAATAGGTATGCGTGGCTTTAGTTCAGTAATAATATGAAAGGAGTATCTGTTTTGTTAGGTAGTAAATTTAAGGATTTGGTAGGAATAATGGAAACACTCAGGAGCAAAGATGGGTGTCACTGGGACAATGAACAGACGCATGAATCTTTGAAATCATGCTTGATTGAAGAGGTTTATGAGATTGTTGATGCAGTAGATTCAAAAGATACCGAAGGTTTGAAAGAAGAGCTCGCAGATCTGTTTTTTTTAATAATATTCTATTGTAAAATTGCTGATGACGGTAATAGCTTTGATATCAATAATGTACTGGAAGCGGGTTTGGAAAAAATGACCAGGCGGCATCCTCATGTCTTTGGTGATAAGTTGGTTAAAGATGCAAGCGAGGCATTAGACCAATGGAATGAAATTAAGAAAAAAGAAAAAGAGGCAAATAAAAAGGGTGTAAATAGTAATAAATCAATCGTGGATAATGTTCCAATCCATATGCCGGCGTTACAAAAGGCACAAAAAGTTCAAGAGAAGGTCGCGCGTGTAGGCTTTGATTGGGATGTAATAGAGGATGTAATAGCAAAGGTTCATGAAGAGTTAGAGGAAGTCAAAGAAGCTATCAACAATAAAGAGAAAGAGCCGATTGCCGAGGAGATAGGTGATTTGTTGTTTGCCGTGGTAAACCTTTCGAGATTTCTCAAACTGGATACGGAAGACTTATTGCGGAAGAGTATATCAAAATTTACCGGCAGGTTTAAGAAGGTAGAGATGCGAGTTGCTGCTTTGGGTAAAAAAATAGAAGATTGCTCGTTGGCTGAGTTGGATGGTATTTGGAATGAAATCAAGAATTGAGTCATGATTAAGTAAGAATTCATGATACTAATTCACTAAATTCTTTGCAATGAACGTATAAAAAAGAAACGGGATCTACCAATTTTCTTCGTATAATTATGTTGACTTTTTAGGGGATACTGCAATATAATCCTCGGTAGTGCAAGC
>JABGRF010000283.1 GCA_018648405.1 Candidatus Scalindua sp. | reverse complement strand
TATTTTAATTCATTCGGCAAGAGAGTCTGGTCTATAATCTTTATCTTTCCGTCTACTCCGCCTATCCATTCTATTGTTGGTACCGGCACAAAAACCTCCCTTAACTTATTTTAATATGTAAGAATTATCAATATTGAAAACTCAATGAGACTTTATTTTTTTAATTTTTTCAGTAATTTCTTTACGTTTTTATCTTTTTGAATTACCTTTTCTGCCTGCTTCTTCTTAAAATCAATAATCTTCTTTTTAAGAGCTTTGTCCGCAGTGCTCAGAATCTGAATTGCCAGGATAGCCGCATTTTTTGCACCGGCCTTTCCTATGCCGACAGCAGCAACAGGAACGCCACCCGGCATTTGCACAATGGAATAAAGAGAGTCAAGCCCACCAAGATCAGGTGTCAGCATAGGAACTCCAATTACAGGAATAGGAGCCATTGATGCTATCACACCTGCAAGATGTGCAGAACCCCCCGCTCCACCTATAATAACCTTGTAACCCTTTTTCTCCGCTGTCATCGCATACTTATGCGCACGCTGTGGGGTTCTATGACAGGAGATTACATCTACATCATATTTTACTCCAAATTCATCTAGGACATTAAGTGTCTCCTGCATAGTGCTAAGATCAGAATCACTACCCATTACAATTCCAATTTTTTTATTCGACATACCGTCCTCCCGACAGTTTATTAGTGTTAGTTTGTGAAATTAGTCTCTATCAATGGAACCAATTTAGTCATGAAGTAAGCCAGATTCTTCGATGCGCGTCTCGTCTGTTTGTTAAGGCGACTTAAAAGTGCCAGCTTTTGAGGGTTCTTCAAAACGCTCAATGCAATGCTTGCAACCTTAACCTTGCCCTCATCAGAAATCATATTGTCATAATCAAGTTGAAGGTCATCATCTATATCATCAGATATTGAACGTATTGCCGCAAAGTCGACGCCCTTCTCATATGCAACTTCTGCAACAGCGGCGCTCTCCATTTCAACTGCCAGAAAAGAATTTTGCTCTCCAATCCTTCTTTTTGTACTCGCCTGGCTTATAACCTTGTCAACCGTCAATAGATTACCGAAATGTATCTTTGACTCCAGATCATCACTACATTGCCTGGCCAATTGAACGATCTCTTCTTTGCAGACAAAATCAGGCTCAAGTTGCAACTCCTCACCGTCGAAATCATCCTGACTGGTATATCCGACTCGTTCTGCGACAACCATATCGCCGACATTAAGACCGTGTATTATGCCCCCTGCAACACCTGCTGAAATCAACAGATCCACACTCGTAGATTCTAACAGACACGAAGCGGCTTTGATCGCATTTTCTCTGCCAATTCCGCCTTGAACAAGAGTAAGGGGTCGACCATTCAGGTCACCCTGGTAGAACGGTATTTCATCTATGTTATACTTCCTGGAAACGTTCATACAGGCAGCTAAAGGGCTTATTTCCTGCCGTATCGCACACAAAATAGCTATCATCTTTTGCTCTTGACATTAAATATCAAATATATAATACTCGTGAGAGTTGGTCATTTTTACCAGCACTATGAAGTCAATACGACTTTTCATGTCCTGACGATACAGCGGCAAAATTTGCAAACCCGTAAACCTATCAAATCCAAATATTTATGTCAATTTATTTATTAAATATTCCTGTCGTCAAGACTGTCACGAATGATGATAATGTACTTATATTCAGGAGTGAAGATTCATTCTTTCGCAAGTATGACAAATAATGTATAATCGAAAATTCGTCAATAATTGCATAATAAAAGGTATAAAATAATGAGAAGTTCGCTCAAGCAGACATATTCCATTAGTAAATATTTACTAAAGAACAAAATTTCATCAGTTAAGCGGTTTCCCCTTGTAATGATGCTGGAGATTACACATAACTGCAACCTCACATGCGAAGGCTGCGGCAGGATTCAGGAATTTAAGGAGACAATGGACAGGAAGATGAGTGTTGAGGAATGCATGCATGCCGCTGAGGAGTGTGGAGCACCTGTGGTATCAGTCACCGGAGGAGAGCCTTTCCTTCATCCGGATCTTGATAAGATAGTAAACGGATTAATTACAAAAAAACGGCATATTTACCTCTGCACAAACGGAATCACACTGGGTGACTCATTAGACAAATTCACCCCAAGTCCTTACTTAAATATAAACGTACATCTGGACGGAATGGCAGAAACACACGACAGGATCGTTGGGGCAAAAGGCATATTCAAGAAAGCAACGGATTCTATCAGGAAGGCCAAGCAGTTGGGCTTTACTGTATGCACCAATACAACAATTTTTAAAGATACCGATCCAAAGGAGATAGAAGAGCTATTTGCATATCTTACAGATATTAAAATTGACGGACTTCTTGTCTCGCCGGGATTCAGCTTTGAGGACAACGCAAATGATGTTTTTATACAGAAAGAGGAATTTCACAGAAAATTCAGCTTTATCTATGAACTATCGAAGAAGTATAAGACAATGAATACTCCCATGTATATGAAGTTCCTAATGGGCGAAAGAGACCTGAAGTGCACACCATGGGGCAACCCCACGAAAAACTATCTTGGTTGGAAAGGCCCCTGCTATCTGATCACTGACGCATATTATAAGACATTCAAGGAGTTGATGGACAATACCGATTGGGATAAATACGGTACTGACAAAGACCCCCGCTGCAAGAATTGCATGGTTCACTGCGGGTTCGAACCTACGGTGGTCCTGGAGACAGGAAAAAGCCTTAAGGACATATACGAAATGGCGAAATGGAATTTCAGCTGATACTATGCCGAGTCTGACGTCTTCAGCTCTCGATAGAGCAATATCCCACCAATAGAAGTATTGACATAAAGCGTACACAGCCTCCATAAGAACGTATAAATCGCGACTACCGGTGATGCGACAAAAGATGCCATCAATACAAGAGAACTTACCTCTGCTATACCAGATGCTCCTGGAGTTGGACTGAAATAACTAACCAGGGTAATAAATAGCTGAATATACATTACATCAGCTACACTTACGTTGCCACCCAGTCCGGTAATAATGAAATATGGTATTATCAGACGAACAGCAAAGAAAAGACATGTGAACAGATAGCCCACAATTAAGGCCATCTTACCGCGTTTGGCCATTAACAGTATTGATTCCCTGCAATTTAGAAGTCCCTCTGCAAACTTCTTGAGAAAGCCCTCTATCTTTCCATTCTCATCCTTAATTATTCCTTTACTTTTAAAGTGCGCAAATAAAGTAAACTTTAAATTATTAATTAAGTGTGTAAAGAACATGCAGAGAACAAAAATCAATGTTGTTACACCTACTGCAACTGAGGCGCTCTTAATCATCAGTTGCAGGGAGTGCCCCATTGTCGGAGAATGAAACATGGCAGTTGAAATAAGGGCAGTAATCAGGAAAAACATAGTGCAAACAAAGCATAAAATAGAACCAGCGGAAGACTGTGCATAGGAGATCTTATCCCTTGAGATAAAATAGATCTGGGCGACACCCCCACCAGTCTGTGACGGTGTTATTGCTCCCATAAAGATGTTGGCATAAGCCGCCTTAATTGAGGTGATTATTGTAATACGCGGGTTGATGACTCGCATGAGGAAATAAATACGCAGGCCGGTAATAGGGCCCTCAAACCATGACAGAAAAAAGGCAATACCCAGCATGCAAAAACTCATCCCTTTAAGGGGGATATTGAAGGAAATACCGCCGTTCTGATACGAAGTATAGAAAAATATCCCCAGTTGCGTAGCAAGTGAGATTGCGACAAATATCTTTATACCTAATAATATTTTTTTTCGATTCATTTATTTCATCTATGCTCAGGACGCCAGACCTTAAACAGACTGACATCGAATTACACAGGTTGTTAGTCAAATATGCAATGACTTTACTTGATACAATAACCCGATTCTACGTGAAAATGGATACTAAAGACAAAGAACCAATTTTTCAAGAATATAATCAACCATTTTAAATATCAATACATATAGCGATTTATAGAAAAGATTGCATTACTTGAGGTTAATACTTTTATTTGCAATAAGTTACAGGATATGGTATTTTTTTAGGTTGTTTATACGGCACAGAAGGCAATTGCAGTAGAAATTGCGGAAAGCTTAAAGTGTAGAATCTATAGTAAATGGCTCAAGTATGGATAGTAGTAAATTTGAAATTGCTCTGTTTGCAGGTGGTTGTTTCTGGTGCATGCAACACCCTTTTGACAAGCTAAATGGCGTAGTTTCAACTAGCGTTGGATATACCGGTGGAAACACGGAAAATCCTACTTATGAGGATGTATGTTCGGGCGAAACCGGTCACACCGAAGCGATTGAGATACAATTTGATCCCGCACAGATCACTTATTCTGAGTTACTTGATGTCTTCTGGAAGAACATTGATCCAACAACGCCAAACAGACAATTTGCAGATATAGGGTCACAGTACAGAACGGTTATTTTTTACCATAACGAAGAGCAGAAGCAGGTAGCCGAATTATCTAAGGATGAAATGGGCAAGTCCGGTGTACACGACAGACCTATCGTTACTGAGATTATCCCGGCGTCAGTTTTTTGCACAGCCGAAGAGTACCATCAAAAGTATTACAAAAAGAGCGCTGACAGATACGAGAGATATAGTTCCGGATCAGGAAGAGAAAGATACCTGAAAAGAACATGGGGTGAATGAGTCGGAGCATTATTAACACATATGAATTGCCATGACAGCATATGGTTATGTCAGTGATTAGGTTTTTAAATAAATACACACTTTCTTATAAGAGAGTGTTTTGCATTTAACACTTTTAACATTTTATTACATAAAAATTTATTCAATTTAAAAGAGGTGAAGCTTGAAAGTCCTTGTTTCAGATAAGATGTCTCAAAATGGCATTGATGTACTTGATGCAGCTGATGGGATTCAGGTTGTTTACAAAACGAATCTGAGTCCTGAAGATTTAATTAAAGAACTACAGGATACTGATGCACTCATCATCCGCTCTTCAACTAAAGTAACAAAAGATGTTTTTGCAGCAGTAAATAAACTAAAGATTATTGGAAGAGCCGGTATTGGAGTAGACAATATTGATTGCACTACAGCCACGGAACGTGGTGTTATTGTTGTCAATACACCCAGTGGTAACGCCACTACAACAGCCGAACACGCTATTGCCATGCTCATGGCTCTCTCCCGCCATATTCCTCAAGCGGACAAAAGCATGCATCTGGGAAAATGGGAAAAGTCTAAATTTACCGGAATAGAAGTTACGGGGAAAACCCTGGGCGTCTTTGGATATGGCAACATAGGCAAGATTGTTGCTGATCGTGCACAGGGTCTGAAGATGAGAGTAATTGTATTTGATCCTTTCTTGACAGCGGAAGTTGCTGCAAAAAATGGTGTTGAACTGGTTTCAAAAGAAGAACTATTTGAGCGTGCAGATTATATAACCGCTCATGTTCCGTTAAATGATTCGACTCGTAACCTGATCAACAAGAAGACTATCGAGACAATGAAAACCGGAGTTCGTATTATTAATTGCGCACGTGGTGGGATTGTTAATGAAGCAGACCTTATTGACGGATTAAACTCCGATAAAATCGCAGGTGCTGCTATTGACGTCTTCGAAGAGGAACCGCCTCCAGAGGATAATCCGCTGTTAAAACATGAACGTGTTATCTGCACACCACATTTAGGTGCTTCCACAGCTGAAGCACAGGTAAACGTTGCGGTTCAGGTTGCCGAACAGATCCGGGACTACCTTCTTACAGGAGAAATTCGAAACGGAATAAATTGCCCGTCTATCAGTTCCGAAATGGTTAAGATCCTTAGTCCATACTTAAAACTTTGTGACAAATTAGGGTCATTTCAAGGCCAGATTCACCGCGAAAACCATGCTGAAATAAAGAAGCTAACTATCAGCTATTCTGGTGCTGTTACCGATTATGACACTGGAGCACTTACCGCTGCACTTGTACATGGCTTCTTGAATACGATCTCTGATGGATCTGTCAATTTTGTAAACGCACTCAGTATGGCTGAATCAAGAGGTATAGTGGTAGAAGAGAAGGTAGTGCATCATGTACAGGATTTTGCAAATCAGATCACACTCTCTGTTTCTAGTGAAGAGAAGACAAACTTGATTGCAGGAACCGTATTTGGAAACAAAAATTACAGATTTGTGCGTTTTAATGACTTTTATCTTGAGGTCATACCGGATGGCTATATCCTGGCCCTTCACAATTATGACAGGCCGGGCGTAATAGGTAAAGCAGCTTCTATTCTTGGTAATCACAATATAAATGTTTCTCGAATGCAATTGACTCTGGATAAGACTTTTGTCCAAGGATCAAAAGAATCCTGCCTACAGGAAGCAGTGTCATTCATAAACATTGATCAACCGGCCAATGAAACAATACTGGATGAGTTGATGAAGCTGGAAAATGTTATTACAGTTCATCAAATTGACCTTAATTA
>JABGRF010000298.1 GCA_018648405.1 Candidatus Scalindua sp. | reverse complement strand
TGCTCAGTAAAGGGGATTGCTTTGGCGCTATTTCCCTCCTCACCGATGAACCATACCTTGCAACCAAAAAGGCAAAGGAAGATGTTGAACTCTTTGTAATTTACAACGATGACATCCAGGAACTGTTTCAAACAAACCCTCTCTTGAATACGTATTTAACAAGAGTTGTATCAATGAGAATAAAAGTCTTCTTTGATTTTATTAAAACAGAAAAGATCAAAATTGTTGGAGTAATTGAAGATAAGTCTGAAAAAGAGAGAAAGTTGGACGTAATAAATAGAGTAACCAGACTTTTCCACTCGTCGGAAGATATTAACAAGACGCTCTTATTTGTTGTCAAGGCTGTTAATAAGGAAATGGATGCAGATGCTTGTTCTATTTATCTCGTAGACCCGCTATCCCATGAACTGGTATTGGGGGCTGCGGTTGGCTTTGATGAAGAAGTAATAAGAAATGCAAGAATGCGACTGGATGAAGGTGAAGGGATTACCGGATGGGTAGTAAAAAATTGTGAGCCTGTAGCCCTTGAAGATATCCACGACGATCCCAGAGTGAAGTTTATAACGGAAATCCATGAGGATCGTTTCTCCTCACTCTTGTCTGTGCCATTAGGTGACAAGAGTAACGTTATTGGAGCAATAAATATACAGACTGCTGATAGAAGAGAGTACACATATGACGACATCAGAGGATTAACGATTATGGCAAATCATATCGCCCTTGCGATCTCCCATGCACGCCTTAAAAGAAGGGTACAGATTGCAGAGGGCATAAGTAGCAGAAAAGTTTCAGACGACCCTGGTTTTGTAGGTAAAGGTAAGTATATAGACAAAATAAATACCTTTGTTGATTCTATGTCTTCAGTTGATGAACCAGTGTGGATAGGTGGCGATGACGGAACGGGGAAGATTCCCATGTCAAAAACTATTCATTACAGGAGCAAACGTTCCAAAGGCCCTTTTATAGTGATTGATTGCAGGGATATTGACAGTGAATCCTGGGGTAAGGAGCTTTTTGGCTATGAACAGATTTCTCATGCAATAAGCGCTGATGACTCAAATAGAAATGATCCACAGGACAATTTCTCTCCTCAGAAATCTATTGAAACAGGTGAGTTAACAACACTTCTGGGATATATAGAACTTGCTGATTCGGGAACAATTTTGTTAGACCATATCGATAAGTTGAACCAGGCAAACCAAATCAAATTACTGAATTACCTACAAGATGGAACATTTAATCGCATAAATGGGAATGATACTATCTTTTCAAACGCAAGAATCATTTCATCTGTGTCTCAAGATATTAATTCATCTATAGAGGAAGGAAGATTTGATAAAAGTTTATATAAAATATTAAGTAAGAATCACTATCAATTAAAAGCTATTAGAGACCAAAAACGCAGTATTCCAATGCTTACAAACCACTTTCTTGAGAAAATCAGTCGTGAATTGCACAAAGACGTGAAAAATGTATCTGACAACGCTATGGGCAGGTTAATGAGTTATGATTGGCCCGGAAACGTTAAAGAGCTTGAGAATGTACTTAGACGCGCAGTTATTCTGGCAAAGGGTGATGTGATTACGTCAGAACAGATATTTTTTGGTGTACCACGGGGAGAAAATAATTGGTCTTTTAATTTTCTATCAATTGATGCGGCTAAGAGTTTTTTAAAGAGCAAATTTTATCCATCAGGTCTTCAGGTTTTAAGTTCTATATTTCTTGTAATTACACTTTTAATGCTTTTTTTGGGACATAAAGATGGACAGTTAAATTTTATAAATACATTATTCTGGTCGGCAGGCATATTTGGTATGTACTTAATAACTTTTGTGTCTGGAAGATTTTTATGTGGGATATGCCCTTTTGCTGCTGCCGGTGATTTGGTGAAGAGATTTAGAAATTTTAATCTGCAAATACCGAAGATATTGGTTTCATACGGAAGGTATATTACCATTGGACTAATTGTATTAATCTTCTGGTTTGAAGGTATCACGGAAATCTCACACTCTTCTACATTGACTGCATACGTGATTATATTTATTCTTTCTGGAGCCGTTATTTCAGGATTGATCTTTGAAAGAAGAGTATGGTGCAGATATATTTGCCCACTGGGTGGTTTGTTTGGTGTTTATTCGCTTGCATCAATAACTTCTTTGAAAGCGAACAGAAGTGTCTGCCTGAATCAATGCGAAACGCACGACTGCTACCTGGGGACAAAATCAACAAAAGGCTGTCCAATGTACCTACATCCTTACGGATTGGAAAGTGGTAGAGATTGTGTCTTATGTATGAATTGTTACAAGAATTGCAGTCATAGCTCCATAAAGATCAATCTCCAGGTACCTGGAAGCGATATCGGTAACATGTCCAACAGGTCATTGTCTGAGTCGCTACTGTGTTTATCACTATTGGGAATATTGTTAGTAGAGTATGGGAGTCTTCTTAGTATTGATTCTCAGTGGTTTCAATCTCTATATGAATTTACCGGAATCAACCAAACGGTACTTTATTCACTAATATTTACCTTTGTATCTTTTCTTCCATCTGGTTCTATCGTTTTCCTTGATTATGTATGCAATGGTTTCTCGTTTGCCAATGTAAAATCAAGAATTACGGATTTCGGATATGCAGCTATTCCACTCGCGCTTATGGGACATCTTGCTTTTTATTGGAATAAACTTAAAACCGATTTCTGGAAGTTGATGGAGATAACAGGAATTTATCAACCGGTAAAAGACGGAAGTGAAGATTTGATTGCTGATAAGATAGGGGTTATGTCAGCAATTGAATTATTATTTATTCTTGCAGGAATCTTAGGAAGTATTTATATTTTTTATATTCTATCGAAAAGGACAAGGCACGCCTTAACAAAACTGACTATTGCCTTTTATTTATCTGTTTTTGCAGCCTTTGCATTCGCATACATTTGCATATTGTAGTTTATCGAATCCTCTAAATACAGAGTAGCATTGGAATGTATTTTCATATCAAAAAATAGTGTAACTTTCTGAAGATATTAAGCGGGGATGGCTCATCATTGCAATGCAGTATATGAATTGCAAGATAAGTCATTTGGCGACAAACGAAGGGTCTAGTAATATGTCTTCAGCTCTGGGCTCACTGCGCTGGTTCTTTTGCCCAAGGAAACAAATAAACTCTTTTAATAATTCTTCGTTAAAACAGATCTGATTTTCTTTTTTTATTTCTGCCAGTGTAGCAAAAGGCCTCAATGCATCCGCATAAGGCCTGTCAGAGGTCATTGCATCATACACGTCAATTATCCGGGAAATATGTCCAAATAAATGGATGTCGCTACCCCCTAGTCCATAAGGATATCCTGTACCATCATTGTTTTCATGGTGTTGAATAACTACTTTTAAGGAAAGTTCATCAATGCTATCATTCTGTTCTAAAAGATCCAACCCTGCTTTAGGGTGACTTTTAATTATCTCAAACTCTTCACTTGTAAGACTTCCTTTTTTGTCTAGAACATCTTGAGGAAGTGTTGACTTACCAACATCATGTAACAATAGACCTGTTCCGAGACACTCTAACTCATTTGGCGGTAAGGAAAGATGTTTACCAAAGAGTAATCCGATTACTGACACATTAATTGAATGTGTAGCCGTCTGATAATCATTGGAAGTAACTTGAAATAAACTAGAAAATGTATTTTGATTTTGAACAATGTGAGAAATTGTATTGCCGACCCATGTAGAAGCACGCTCTAAATTCTCTCCGGACTTTGGGTTATCCAGAACGTCATGTACCATATTTGTTGCAACCTGATAAAGTGCTCCAGATTTCTGGAGAGAACTCTTACTCTTATCTTCAACAATTTGCTTAAGGTTTTTTTCCTGATACTTGAGATATTTGTCGGTGTCTTTTGTCGAAATATAAAGTCTATGCGTATTCCGATTTAACAGTTCTCCTCTTCTCTCAGCACTGAATTCTTGATTTCCGCGGCAGAATAAAATATATCTGGAGTTTCCGCCAAGATCGTTTTTCAAAAACACATCAAACTCAATCTTTGTATTTTCAACTAAAGCATCTTTAGATATGGCAGTATATTCGTCTGTAGATGAAGGTATAGTCATTTTTACAATAGTAATTAATAAGTTTTTATTAAATCTGCACTAAGAAAAAGCACTCGCTCCCTATTGTTAAGTATTCCATGCAAATGTTTTCACTATTTATGTACATTAAGAGGGAATCAAAGTATCGCTAAATTCATGCCAAAATGGTTAGTTTATAGAAACAGAAAGGGTGATTTATTGCTAAGGACTATCCCTATAAGAACTTATCTGCAACAAGCATATTGATCACTTTATCGTAAAACTATTTTTGTCGCCCCTAGCGTTATTATATTGTTGATTATATCAACGTATTATGGGTAATTTTTTCTCCTTCAAGAATTTTCAGGAGGCTTGAACAGAATGTGAATTAAGAGATTAAGGCCTTACAGCACAAAGACTACTGACATTATTTCACCTTGTTGATTGCGGCTCTAATCATACTTTTAGAAGGATAATCCAGCTTTTTCCCGTTTACATAATAGTGACGACTTCTCAGGCCATAATCTCTAATAGCTTTCATATTTGAATCTACATCCCTTCCGTTGATTCTTACTGTAGGCGAACCTGTGAACTGCAAGCGCTTCGCATCTTCCAATGTCTCAATTCGCATTAAAGTAATGTCTGCATCTACAGTCTCCTCATCAATAATCTCTTTAATATTGTTTGTGATGGATGATAAGCCAGGGCAACCCTCAATAAATAAAATACCAATATTGACAACTTTTCTTGGAGTTTGTGTTATCGTAACCCGTATTGACCCATCATTATCCTTGAACCCCTTTCCAAATTTACCGATTAAGTCATCATTCATGGTTAAATATAAATAACTGCCTCCCTCTCCATGTGATACAATCGCAGAACCTGACAAGCCCATAGACAAAGTACTATATTCATCTGTTTTGCCCAGGAGCATACCAATGTTCTCTCCAGGTAAAGCATAACTTTCTAAAGCAGGTACAGGTATTCCATCTGCATTATGTCCATCCGGAAACATAGTCGTATTAAAACTCCAGTAATCGTCCTCTCTTACTTTCCACTTGATCACATGGTTTTTCTTCAGGATTATGCCTGTTAGTTGCCATGCCTCATTGGCTTTGACTACAACAGTTTCAGCAGAAGCCTCTTCTGGGCTGTTTATTATTAATATTGGGATCAGCAGGATAGTAAAAACTATGAACTGGAGTAGCTTATTCATTTCTGTTTATATGATTATATCGAATAGTTTGAAGAAATTATTATACTACCAAGATGGATTATGTCAACTTTCATGGGCAATCTAAGCCTTAATTCCAGCATCAATCTTTAGTTTATGGATCATGCTGATTTTGTTTCCAGAACATACCTCTAGATTATTTTACAAAAAACTATCAGACTTTGATCTCGTCCCTCCATCAACTAAGCCGGGAGTATGAGAAAGAGTTGAAAAACGAAAATGGCTGGTTTAATATTTATCATGTACAAATGCGGTTTGTAGAGAAAAGCTTTTATATATCTTTTAAGAGCTTGTTTGCGGGAGATTTTTCAATTGTGTCATTAAAAGTTTCTATAGTACTTAACAATATTTTTAACTCTCTGTTTTGCGCGACAGGTATATCGTCTGTTCCACTTTTGTCCAAAGCATCAATAACGTGCTTTATGGTAAGCCGATCAATAGTACATGCGGGCTGATACGCGAACTCCAGGTCATCTTCAGTTTTGGTCTCTACGGCAACTCCGCACCCTACTAATTCGTAAAGGATCTGATGTACCAGACGAATAGGTATTTCCAAGGCATGAGAAATCTGGCTTGCAGTTAATGGTTTAACTTCGTCAGAAAAATTCTTTGTTATTAAGTGAGTTATCTGTAAAGCAAGCAACCTCTTGTACGAAAGACTTACGCGAGAACAATCCGGCTCGAATTCATATGTATCTATATTTTGAAGAGCAAAAGAAATTTCTGCCCCAAAAAGAACTATCAACCAACTGATCTGTAACCATACTAAGAAAAGGGGTAATGCCGCAAAACTTCCATAAATAGCATTATACTGTGCTACACCAACCTGAGAATGGATATAGCCCCATTGTGCAAACTGATAAGTTACACCGGCAATCACACCTGCTATAAGGCCGTACAAAAACTTGACCTTTGTATTAGGCATAAAGATATAAATAAAAGTAAAGGCACCACAGATTACACAATAAGGCAGAACTTTGAACGAGAAGAATATCAGGGGACTAAAAATCCCTAAAAATGAAAATCTTTCGGTTATGAGAGTTATCTGAGTAATTAAGAACACGGTAAGTCCGCTTGAGACAATGATAAGAACAGGACAAATAAGCATTATAGAGATGTAATCTGTTATCTTTCTTACCGCACTTCGTGGTTTCTTTATTCCCCATATATCATTGAATGAGTGTTCAATATTACTTAAAAGTTTAATTACTATCCAGAAAA
>JABGRF010000297.1 GCA_018648405.1 Candidatus Scalindua sp. | reverse complement strand
CAGAATCTTCCGCTATCTCCCAATCCGCATGTTTAGTGGGATCTAATGCCATAATTTTTACCCTCCTTTTCAGTTATATACTAATAAACAAATACATTCCGCAAGTTATGTTACACGCTATACATCTATTAACTAAATCAACAGATTACTGTTAATATGTTTAAAATGCTATGAAACAGAACAACATCTACAACGACAAATACGAGAAACTGTTCAATTATATTGATATAATTTTCAAGGTCAAGAGAAATGATTTATGCTGATATTAACGCTTTACCCATATCTTTATGGATTTGTACGGCCTTCAGCGTGACACACGAATGTGTTTCCCGATAGCACTTTCGGGCAGAAAACAGGGGAATACAGGAAATGGCAATATTCTGTATGATCAGTAATTTTATGAAAGACCATGGTCGGCTATCCATCACAAACTTATCCGTCTATTTTGGGATCCTTCAAGTCTAAATTTTTATCATTATTGATTAACGTAGTAAATTCTTTTTCGACAGGCTCTCCAGAACGAATATGCAAATCTCTCTGAGGGAAAGGGATTTCAATGTTATTTTCTCTGAACATTTTATCAATTGCAAAATTCAGGTCGCTGATCGCCATCCACCTATCCAGTATGTGAGCCCAGAAATACAACTCAAAATTTAATGAACTTTCCCCAAATTCTGCAAAGCGTACTATCGGCGCTGGATCTTTCTTTACATCCGGATGTAAATCCACCACTTTGAGCAGGCAATTCTTTACCAATTCAGTATCTGAACCATAAGCGACACCTACTACTATCTTAGACCTTAGCAACATGTCGCCACCATGAACCCAGTTTACCACGTTACTCTCCAGAAACTTTGAGTTTGGCACAACCACCGTTTTCCTGTCAAAGGTATTTATCATGGTACTTCTAATACTGATTTTTTCAACCTTGCCTGCAATCTCCTTATCCAGAGTTATTACATCACCAATCTTTATTGGTTTTTCAAAGAAAATTATAATACCACTTACAAGATTATTGATTATATTCTGCATTCCAAAACCCAGACCAATACCGAATGCACCGGCGAATATGGTAAGGCTCTTTAGAGGAATCCCCGCAATATTAAGGCCTATGAGTGCCGCCAAGGCAATTATAGAATATGTTACCCCGGATGAGATTGCGTGACGGGCACCTTGCTCTAACTGGGCTTTTTCATAAACTTTTGTTCGTAATACATTTTTTAAATACCTGGTAAATATGAAGGCCGCCACCAGGACTAAAATGGCAATTAACATCTTAAACGGTGTTGTATGCCTCCCCTCAGCAAGCACAAACTTATATGTCAAACCACTCTTTATCGAAATAACTACATATAAAACGCTTTCATAAACTTCTCGAAACAACGTTGGAGCTGCCGGTGAGCTTACAACATCTTTAAATGTGCTGTTCCACATTCCAACTATTATGACTACCGCTATGACTAAAATACCATAATCCAGTACACCCTTGTAAATCCTGAACGCCAGATTTAGAGACGTTTCCTCTGATTCGAAATCCTTGTCACCAAGCTGCCTTCTCAACTCTAACTTATGTTCCTTTGATAATGACAGGCGTCTCAATAAAAACCGATATACGACGGATGCAATGACCGCAACTATCATGCTCTTGATGAGGACTACTATGAAGGTATATGTTAATTGTGCATACCCAAGACTTCGTACGGCAAAAAGCAGAATAACAAATGCAATAAGCAGAGGATAAAGGATGTTAATTACCTTATTGACGAACTTGCCAATAGCGCTCTCATAATAAGGTAACATCTTCAACAAAACTGATCGTTGCCTGGCAGCTATCCAGACAGCAAGGGAAATCGTAACTACCCGGTAGATGAACCATAGTAACTCGATAACATCTTCTTTATAACCGTAAGCATTCAACACAAATATTAATGTTACTGTTATTACTGAAAAGAGTAGAATTATATTTAAGCCCTTGAAGATATGACTTGCAGAAGAGTATGTAATCGGAACCCATCGCCTTACGCCTGTATACGGACTCAGTGATTCAATAACCGTAGCCTTTAAGAATTTATAAACAGAAATAATTGCGAATGCATAGACGATAGATAGAATTATCGGCGCATGAGATGGAACGGTAAGTGATATTGTGAGTGCTATTACGAACAGGAAGAACATGGTTAATGCATTCCGCATAATACGGAGTAGACCCGGCAAAAGCTCGAATGACAAAAATGTTTGCGGCAGCATTGCCATAAATCTATCTATTTCATGTTTTGCCCATCTCTTAAGGAAACGCCTGGCAAAGAAAGCAAAAAAGATAACGAAAACGATAATAATTACTTTTATAACGAATGCCGGAATATTTTCTGTTTTTGACAGGTAGAACCTGAGACTCTTTAGATTTCGGACTGATTCCTTGTAGAAATCCAAGGGCCTGTCCTTAAGGTGCTTTAAATCTGCTACACCCTCTATCACCGTATTAGCCGATATTCTGCTCTCACGCCTTGCCCAGACGTTGGCGACTCGTATTTGAGAAAGAGTTTCTTTGGCTTTTATTAATTCATCTAATAAAATCCTATTCAGCTCCAACCGCTCATTTACCGCATTTATTTTTGTCTCTATGAGGACGTTTTGTTCCTCAATATGTTTGACACGTAAATTAGCAAGCTTTACCAGCTGCGCACCCAGCGCACTATCCGAGAAGCCTTCCGCCTCCTTCTCGATATTTGATTTTTCTCCAGGTATGTCTGATGAAAGGTCTAAGCGTGAGTTCTTTAAGCTTTTAGTTATGATGGATTTTTGTCTTCCTGCAGCAGTTAACAAACTCTCAATCGCCTTTGCCTTGTCCTCTATCCTCTGAATATCCAGGCCAACTACGTCTAATTCCACATTAATCTCATCATGAGTATTCTCACCAACAAGTATTTCTTCAATCTTTTCTTGCATCCTTTTAAATTCTGCACGGTCTTTATACCTCTCACTACCTGTAGTGATTAATTCATCCTTTATTGTCGCTATGATTCCCTGCTGTTTATGTACATCTGCCTCAACCGCTAAAACTCTTTTTCTTTCAGGTGATGTCTCCTCTAATTGCTTCTGTACGGCAATCTGCTCTTTCTTTAACGCTACCTTTTTCTCTAGCCCTGCTCTTGTTTTTTCCTCTTCGGCAAGCCTTCGTCTCTCTTCCTCAGCCTTTTTAACCTCTTCAGCTTCTTTTTCCTTTCTCTGCAGCTTCGCTTCTTTAAATCTTATCGACAAGATGTCAGCAATACCTGCCTTAACATCTAATTCCAGCTGTTTATTTAACCTTTGCATCTGGGCTGTTTGTAAATTACGTCTTGCCAGCTCGGTTTGGGCCAAGAGCAGATTAACTTTTTCGTCCTTTAATCTAATCTCGCTTTCTAAGTTAAGTTTTGTATTATCAATTTCAAAGAATTCTTCACGTGTTGATGGTTTCAGACTTGTAACTGTTTCCAGTTTTTTGCTAAGGCTCTCTTTCTCCTCTTCGCGCTTCAATCTTAACGCCTTACAAGATGTTTTTGATGTCGAAAGATATGTCTCCTTCTCTTTAACTACTGATAGAGTCGCCTGTAATCCTGCCTGTAGTAGTTCCACCTCTTTTTGAATACCTTCAAATTGGGATGCAGGCAAATTGTCGGCCTCATCCTTTACCTTCTTCTTTCTTGCCGTCAGTGTAGAAACAACTTCTAGCGCCTTTGCTAAAGAACCCGCGATGTCCTTTATCTCTGCTCTAACCCTTATGGTTTCGCTTAAAGTATGAATTCTTTTTTCGACAATTGATTTCTGCATTGTGACTAAATCTAAAGCCACCACCCCTGCTTTGCCTTCAGTTAATTCCTCTATTGTTGTATTTAATACCTTTAATTCTTCTTTTAGAGCACTTGTACCGGATTTCAAATTTGTAATATCCTGTAAGCGGGCATCAAGGTTCTTTTTTACATCTTCGAGGTGCTTCGCTTGTTTTGACGTCAGCTCCTTATTCTCAAAAGGTTTACCGTAAAGGTTACCCCTGGTTAGAACAAGAGAGAGAGAAACCAAAATAATAAAGACAGGTGCCAGTTTTCTAATGATCATTTTATTAATCTCAATGTGAATAAAAGAGATACTATGAAAACAACAATTTAAATGTTTATTATTGATGTATACAGAAACTTACCGCAAGCCAATTGCCACTATCCACCAGGTAATCGTGATTCTAAGAGAACCCATGTCGATAACGGATGCAATTTCAGATGATATAATATCAAGGTCTATATAACTATCAGCGGAAGGTAAGTCAAGTGAATTCTGACATAAGCTTATAGCACAGCTTAAGATATGTGGAAGTTGTTTTAACAGTTGCAGAATTATATTTCATGTTTGCAAAACATCAATTAATGGCTTTCAATCTTCCGATCTTTCTTGCGCTCAACTATTTCAACATCTGTTATCATAAAGATAAATTCGTAGTTTCTTGTATAAGAATCAAATTGAATAGGCAAGATAAGAAAAAAAGTAGAGTCCTTAAGCTCTATTCCATTTCCTTGAAACGAGTACTCCGGAAGCATACCATGGTCCATATAATCGATATCTGAATCTTTAACAGATGTCCATCCCTCTCCAATATCACCTCCAGGCCCCGGCCATATATTGATCCATATATTTCCCTCGTTCGTTGATTTTGGATCAATCCTTACTGGATCTACAGAACGGTAGTTATATACAAAATCCTTCATTGCAAGTGCATACCTCCATCCATACAGAACAGCGTGAGATTCTCCCAGTAGGTCGATGTATTCAGCCTTGTCCACATCAAAATGTATACTACCTTCTGTCTTATTAAATATAGATACCCAAATATATTCGGCAGTAGGGATAAATTGGAATGAGACATCATTATCTTCGAATTTGAGATCTTCTACATAAGGATCAATAAGTGAAAAGCTATAGTGATATGGAGGGTAACCACAACCGGCAAAAAACAATAATACCGTTATGAACAGAATTCTTTTTAGCATTAAAAACACTTATTTATTTACAGGTTTTAAGTTTTACTGCATTTGCTACTGCTTGCACTATTTGATTTGAATCAAATGGCTTATTTATTAAAAAATCCGCCCCTTTTCGCTTTGCTTCTGCTTCTGATATATCCCACCCTGTTATAATCCCACTTATCACGCCTGGCGCTATCTGTCTGGCAGTATCAATTACCTCCCATCCTGATACATCTGGCATTCCTAAATCTGTTATCAGTACCTCATAGCCACCTTTTTTAAATGCTTCTATTCCGCCTTTACCACTGTCGAAGACCGAGGTTTGGTGACCCTGGAGTGATAGCATTTCTGATATCACTGCACCTAGTTGCGGTTCATCATCTATTATCAGTATGTTCACTTTTTCAGTGCTAATAGCATGGCTCGATTCTACACCGCTCTTTTCTGTTTTTTCTTTCCCCTTTGGTAATGCTATAGTAAACATTGTACCCTTCCCGGGTGTTGTTTTTATATCTATTGATCCATTATGTTTTTTGATTGTTCCGTACAGTATACTCATCCCCAGTCCACTATTACCTACACCTTTCGTTGTAAAAAACGGATCAAATATTCTGCTTTTTGCCTCTTCATCCATCCCAATTCCACTATCAGATAATTCTAAATATATACTTTCATCTTTCGTATACGTTGCTATATGTATCTTCCCGCCCTGTGGCATTGCATCTACAGAATTGAATATCATATTAATTACAGCCTCTCTCAAGTCAGCATCGTCTCCATGTATAATTACCTCATCCTCTGTAAGTTTATCTACAATTTCTACATTAAGCCCTTTCTCTTGCGGGCCATCTTTCCATATCGGAATTGACATCTCTATAGCCTCTTTCACCAGATCATTAAGATTGATTGTCCGAGGCAACAACATATCATCTTTTGTCTTTACATATTTTTGTAGCCTTTTAATTGTTTTGGCACTGCCTTTTGCGGTTTTCTTGATTATTTGTACCTTTTTTAATATCTTCTCTTTGTCTTCTTCCAATTCGATAAGATCTATATTCCCTGAAATTATAGCCAACATATTATTGAAATCATGCGCTATACCGGATGTCATTAAACCCAATGCCCTAAGTTTCTCTGATTCTGCGAATTTCTCCTGCATCTCTTTTTCTTCTTCGTATTTATGCTTTAACTCACCGTAGTACCTGGCATTCTCAATTGCTACAGCAACCTGGCTTGCAAAGAAGTTAAGCAGCATAGCATCTTCTTCGGTAAAAGAAGTATCATCGGTTTTGTTTATAACCTCCAATACACCTATCAATTTTGATTTTGTCCTAAGTGGAACGCAAAGTATTGATTTTGTTTCATACCCACTCATTTTATCAACTCTACCATAAAATCTTGGATCTTTACTGACATCAGGAATTAAAAGATATTGTTCATTTACAGCAACCCAACCCGCAATTCCTTTCCCTGGTGGAATACGAATATCTGTCAACTTATCAGACTTTGGTCCTGTTGGGACACTGAAGACCA
>JABGRF010000293.1 GCA_018648405.1 Candidatus Scalindua sp. | reverse complement strand
AAGAGGGTACAGAAGTAATAAATGTTGACTTTAACAAGTTATTTAAACATCACGATTTATCACAGAGGGTAACTATTCTGGATGACGATATAGTGTATGTATCGAAAACAAAAATTGATAAAACAAAGGAGTTGCTTGCTAAAGTTCAGCCAATTTTATCCTTCTTGATGGGTAATCCAATGACTTTCCGAGAAAATTATACTACTGGTGGTGGCCTGCGTCTCGATACCGATATTTCAGAAAGATCGAAGAGAGAAGAAGACGGATTAGGTGGTTTTGCCGGTGCAGCGGCACAGTAGGATCTTCTTAAATGCCGACGTACAATTTTCTATTTAGAATATTTGTTTTCAGATATTCGGATCTGTTTTGAATTCTGTGATTTGGTTTTTGATTTTCCAGCTTGTCTGACCAGGATGTCTTCATATAAAAAATAGCAAGGGGTAATACTAATATCGCGAATACCGACTGAATAGTTCAAACCTAAATTGAGCTATTTCATATTATTTGCCATTGTAGCCGAAGGCTTCCTGCCCGAATTGGTACAGGCGGGTAGCCTGCGTTTCTTAGCATATAATGGGGCGATGCAAATCTCGCAACCTCAAAGGTTGCGGCTACTCGCCCGAAAGTACAGTTCTGTACGGGCGGGCAAAACCTTACCAACAACTTCCAAGATGTTCTATTGATAACCGTTCTACTAAAAATGGTAGATAAACTTATTAAAATAATATCTGGTAAAAACCGGAGAATAGCAAAAAATGGCTGAATACGATTTAAATCTGAGAGATTACACAAGAATTTTAAGAAAGAGGAAGTTTATTATCCTCTTCTCCACTGTTATGCTTGGTTTCTTCAGCCTTTTCTTTGCCACTCTGATAAAACCTATACCACTTTACAACGCTACAGCAAGCGTGAAAATTGAAGACTCAACCACTATGGCCGGATTATATATTGAATCCGTAACATATTCCGATGCTGACACACTGGAGACACAATCTGCCATTATAACGAGTATTCCCGTAATCGAGTTAGTAGCTAAGGACATGGGGCTAATTGATAAGGAATTATCCCGGGAAGAGATCAGAGACAATCCTGAACTATTGAATATAGTTCTCGATATAAAGGGCAAAATTTCAACATTAGTGGAAGGCGAGACTAATATAGTAAATATATCTGTCGTCTCTGAGGATCCAAAGTACTCTAAGACAATTGCCAACTCTACCGCCAAAATGTACCAGTTATCAAACATTCTGGAAAAGAACAGGCGTAATATAGAAGCAAAGAAGTTTATTGAAAAACGATTAGAAAAAGTAGGTAACCGGCTGAATTCAGCTCAGAAAGAACTTAAGACACTGAGACAGGAAAAACGCTTCGTGACAATGGATGTTCATATTGCACAAACAGTCCGCAGGTTAGAAGTGGCAGAAAAAAAACACAATGAGGTCAGAAAGAGGCTGGATGAAACTCTCTTATTAACTAAAAATCTGAAAGAGCAGAAAGCTCTGCCCAAAGAGAAGAGCGAAGGTTTTTATGCAGAGAAAATGAATCCCATATTCTCAAGCCTTAATACTAGGCTGAATGACCTACGATCAAAAAGAGACTTACTACTCCTCGACTTTACCATAAAACATCCTGAGACGAAAAGAGTAGACTTAGAGATAGATAATACAGTTGAAAATATGTTGAGGAGTTTAAGTACGGAGGAAAAGAAACTAAGAGATATTGTAAAGGTTACTACAAAAGAGATGAAGGAACAGACTGCTGAGTATCGTTCACTCCCTGAGATAGGTTTCAGGCTTGCAGATATTGAGATGGATATAAAGAACAATCAGATACTCTTTGCCGAATTGGAATCAAAGCATCAGGAAGTATTGATTAAAGATGCAGAAAAGATACAGGAAATAACGATTATCAGGCCTGCACTTGAACCGACCATACCCGTAAATCCACCAACAACTGCTGCCACAACAGTAGTGGGCACTATCATAGGGTTTATACTTGGGGTAGTCATGGCCTTTGTTCGCGAAACTATTGATACATCTATTGGTGCCATCGAGGATGTAGAAGCCTTTCTCGGCGTACCAGTTGTTGGGATAATTCCGTTCATGGGTGCAGAAGAGATAGTGGATACATTGCTGCAAAAGAAGGATTTGGAACAACCAGAAGAGGTCCTTGAGTTAAATGCCAGACTGGTTTCTCACTTTGCACCAAAATCTACTATGGCAGAAAGCTTCAGGTCAATGCGTACAGGAATAGAATTTATTTTAAATGATCGGAAGCTTAAGAGTTTGTCATTTACAAGTACAACCATGAGAGAAGGAAAGACTACCATTACCAGTAATTTTGCAATGACAATGGCACAGATTGGCAAGAAGATACTCCTGGTTGATGGAGATATGAGAAAACCAATGACAAACAATATGTTCGGAATAGAAAGAGAACCCGGATTATCCGACGTTATACTGGGAAACTATAACTGGGATGAAGTGATAAAGACAGATACAGATATTATGATGGGAAAAATGGGAATGGAGGATATAACAACAACAGCCCCGGGAATAAATAATCTTAATATCATAACCTCCGGTTTAATCCCCCCAAATTCCACAGAGTTGCTTAGTTCAGAAAAAATGACGGAAATTATTTCTGAAATGACGGAAGCATATGATATTGTCTTGTTCGACTCTACTCCTGTGCTCCCCTCTACAGATGCAGTTATACTGGCAGCGAAAGTAGATGCCGTTGTCATAGTAAATCAAGTAGGCCAGATTGCCAGAGGCGCACTGAAACGAGCAAAGGTACAACTCGATACGTCAAAAGCAAATATTATTGGAGTAGTCTTGAATGGACTTAAACCTGATACTGGCAGGGAATACAAAGATTATGGTTATTATGGTTACTCTTATTCTTATGGAACGGAGCAAGAGATTCCACCGTGGTACAAGAACTTGTATAACGAATGGGTTCCAGAGACAGTAAGAAATTTGATAAAAAAAATAAACTGGAAAAACAGAGAAGACAAATCTGATCTAGACGAAGAAGTATCAACCGTACCATGGTATAAGAAACTGTTCAAGGCTTCAGAGAAAGAGAAACAATTATCTACAACAGAAGAAGTACCAACCGTAGATTGGCACAAGAAACTATTCAAAACGCCGGAAACAGAGCAACGATTGTCGACAACAGAAGAAGATGATTTATTCTTAGAAAAATCATGGAAAAAATGGTTAAAAATTACTATCCTAGTTATTATGTTGACTTTTATTTTCTTTGGTATGTTATGGCAATTTGGAATCATAAAAATGTGAGCGTTGAACCGGTAAAACTATACAAACTGCCAGGAGACGAACAAAGTGGTTAGTGGTACAAGATCTTTAGATGTAAAATTCATTGCAATCCTGGTAATAGTAATCCTTTTAAGCATTATTGCCGGCTTTGGTATAACAAATGTTCCTCCGAAACTTGCTTTCGCAGTCACGATAGCGATATCCGGAGCTATCATATGTTTTGTCTGGCCTCCAATTTCTCTATATTTATTAATCTTCTCAATGTTGCTTTCGCCTGAATTTGGAGATCGAGGCACACAGGGAGGAGGCGTTACAATAAGATTGGACGATTTAATACTGGTTTTAGTATCATTCAGCTGGCTTGCCAAGTCTTCTCTGAATAAGGATCTGGGGCTCTTCCCAAAAACTCCTCTAAACCGTGGGATTACTGCCTATGTCATGATCTGTTTATTTTCTACTGTCCTGGGAGGACTTTTTGGCAAGATCAACCTGGTCGGCTTTATGTTTGTCCTTAAATACTTCGAATACTTCATGGTATTTTATATGGCAGTAAATTTCATCAATACCAGAAAACAGGCAAGGCTTTTTTTTATACTCCTATTAATAACAAGTGCAATAGTCGCTCTTTATGCCTTATCACAATTACCATTGGGTGGACGTGTATCAACGCCTTTCGAAGGCAAGGAAGGCGAACCGGGAACCCTGGGCGGCTATCTGCTCCTGCTTATGTCTGTTAGTATAGGGGTTCTTTTGACAAGTGAATCACGAAGAGTAAAGTTGCTTCTAACAGGACTGATAGTAATCAGTTTTGTAGCACTTATGGCAACACAATCCCGGGCAACGTGGATGGGACTACCGGTTATATACATATGTTTTCTCGCCATGAGTAAAAAAAGGTTAATGTTACTTGGTATTTTGTTGGTAATTATTGTCATAGGTCCATTCATTATGCCAAAAGAATACGCAGAAAGATACACTGGTACTTTTAAGAGAGAAAAAGGTTATAAGGCTACGGTAGGAGGCAAGGCAATGGCATTGGACTCATCTGCAACAGAGAGAGTGCTAAGCTGGCAGGGAACATTAAAAGATTTTAAAAACCATCCTATTTTTGGATATGGCATAAACGGATACTGGTTTATTGATGGACAATATTTCAGAACATTAGTTGAACTGGGCTTGGTAGGTATGAGTATATTCATTTTCATGCTATACCAGATCGGCAGGTTCCTGCTAGTGGCACATCGCACTGCCAGTGACAATTTTAGCAAGGGGTTAACAATGGGTTTGTTTGCCGGATTTCTAGGCCTTCTCGTTCATTGCATGGGATCAAATACTTTCATTGTTGTCAGAATTATGGAACCATTCTGGTTTTTAATGGGAATTGCGGTTGTATTATACCAGATTGACAAGAAAGAGTCTGAGGTATTGCAAAGCAAACCAAATTAACCAGATACACAGACAGCTATGGCACACTAATGAATTCAGCTTTACATATAATATGGAAAATAAGTAGCAAGGACTACCGGATCTGGAGCACCAACTATATTGACAAGTTGAAATTATTACTTATTTGTTGAAATTAGAGGATATGGGCGTGAGAACAAAGAAAAAAAGAATATCGAATCAGCCATCACAGAAAAAGAAACTGAAGTGGTGGATTAGAAATAATTATGCTTTCTTAATAATCGCTGGAATAGTATGCCTAATAGCGACATTAGTGCTTATTTTTGAGATTTCCCGTTACGAAAGGATGCGAAACATGGAAGCATTATTACAAAAAAGCAGGAGAGACATGCGTTGGGGTGGCATTACTGACCATGATGTGGAAATACTCAATAAGCGATATCCTAATATCAACTGGGACAATACATATGACAGAGAAAGATGGCAAAAAGGAACTGCGCAGGAGAGAGCGTGGAGAAGTAAAGATATGGCAAAACAGAAACTACGAAAGGAAACAAATCTGAAATAAAGCCTGATTTCTATGACAACCTTAATCTTGCCATTTATTCCCGGCTAAACTTTACGAAGATAGGATTTGACACCAACTTCCCTGGTATATCTAAACGGTAGTAAATTAGCTCACCAGGGTTAAAGTAGTCATCCTTAAAATCAACTACAAAAGGTGTTGTTTTCGAAATAGTTTTTATGAGTTCACCAGAGCGAATTACCCTTACATCAACATTATGAGCACTCTGGTCTGACGATGAAACACTAAGTCTTATTTCCGGTTTATCCTTTAACTCAATAGTTTCTCCCATGCTGAGCCGGTTGTTAGTATTGGAATCAGAGATAGAGAAATCATTCAATTCGAACCTCTGGAAATTCTCCCCTGTTCTACAGGCGTACATCCTGCCCTGCTTAAGAGCCTGAAGGACTTCTTTTCCGGTCTTTTCTCTAACGAGAAAAACGGTGGGGAAATTACCTAACTTTTCACCGCCCAGCCCCTCTTCATGGTAATCTGCTGTCGATATGCCCCAGGCAGGAATATCTCTTTCACCACGGCAGTATTCAAGCAAGGCCCTATCCCACTCCATACCAGGTTCTGTTGTCGTAATCCATGTTCCATAAATAGTTCCAAAACCGGTGTAGCCTTTAGTCATTAACAGCGCTTCAGGATGGGGAGGAGTCTTTACTGTAATTGGACCTTTCCTGGCATTCGCACCAGCACTAGCTTCCGGATGTGTCCAAAAAGTAGCACCCCCTCTGTCCCTAACGTAATCAATCAGTTCTTGATAAGGCAAGTAACCCTGATCACCACTGTATTGATCATAAATGGAACTTTTGAAAGGATGGAATTCTATCAACATTAAGGAGGCATTTACTAAAATAACTATGCCAAGTATTCTGAGATAGCCCCTTTTCCACGCTAAAATGAACCCGAGAAGCATAAGAACCATAAAGACAATACTTAATGGCAATAGTTGTCTGAAATGCAGGGTAGAAAAACCGTTGTGAAGTATAGGGAGATCTTTATAATCTTGCACGTTTTCCAGACCCATGACGAGCAGATGCCTTTCCCAGTTATGAGCAGTAAGATTATCCTTAAAAGGGCTGCCGGTCCAATAGTAAAAAGGTGCAGTTTCTGATCCTGGGATCAAGATAATTTCCGGATGCTGTTGAGCTGCCAGTTTAATACCTTCAAGGTATCCTTCTGCACCTCTGCTATTAATAGAAGGCAGTTCTTCTTTTTTCCGAATGATATTTCTGAGAGGGAAAATGCCATATTCCAGAGTCATACGGTCATGATCGTTGATGAATAGTACTTCAAATCCTCTCTTCTTTGCG
>JABGRF010000162.1 GCA_018648405.1 Candidatus Scalindua sp. | reverse complement strand
TCAACAGTGTAGCCGACGAAATAATTCCCCCTCTTCATTATGGGTATCTCGCTGCGAACTTGCCACGTTCATGTAATGTATCCTTGGTTGATATGCTCAGGGATAATATGGACGAAAAGTGCCTTTTAAAAGAAATTACAGATAAAAGGTTCGACTTAATATGCCTCAGTGGATATTCCAAGGATATAGTACCTATCAGGAACCTATCGAGTAAACTAAAGGAACACTTCCCTAAATCTATTATCGTGCTTGGCGGTGTCCAGTCCAGTTTGATGCCGGAAGCGACTTTGGAGTTTGTAGAACCTGGTGTGAATTATTGTTTTACCGGTGACGGAGAAAACAGCCTTGCCAAATTTGTTTTGAACACCGAATGTAGAAATTTTTCTCATGATATTCTAAAAGATATTCCCGGACTTGTTTACAGATCAAACGGAAAGATAGTTAAAAATCCTGAGGAGTTAATTGCAGATCTGGATTCTATTCCTTTCCCCAGATGGGATCTAATGCCTCCCTCTTCTTACCCCAAATCTCCACACGGTGCATTTTTCAGGCAATTCCCATATGCCGCTATGTATGCAACAAGAGGATGTCCATTTCCCTGTACCTTCTGTGCTGCCTCAAAAGTGTCAGGCAAGTCAATACGGCACAGAAGCCTGGAAAATATCATGGAGGAGATAAAATTACTTAGAAATAATTATGGAGTTAAAGAGATCCATTTTGAAGATGATAATTTTTCTGTTAAGAAAAAACTTCTTGTTGAGTTTTGCGAGACCCTCTTGAAAGAAGATCTTAACTTAACATGGTGTTTCCCTAACGGTCTAAGGCTTGAAATGCTTGATTTGAATGACTTGCGCCTGATGCGCCGTGCCGGTTGCTATGCAGTAAATGTCGGTGTTGAAAGCGGTAGCGACCGCATCCTGAAACGTATGAAAAAAGGCATAACAACAGAAAAGATGAGGGAAAGTATTGCTAGAGTTAAAAGAGCAGGGATCGACATCGGCGGTTTCTTTATAATAGGTTTCCCCGGTGAAACAAAGGAAGACATTATACAAACAATAAAATATTCAAAAACTCTTGAACTTGACCGAATAGGAGTTTCATACTTTCAACCATACCCCGGAACCAAAGAATACGATGACCTTGTGAAATCTGGCAAATTCAGCTATGACATGAATCTGATGAAGCTATCCCTTCATACGATAAATTATATTAACGATAACCTTACGAAACGACAACTATATTGGCTGAGAAGAAGAGCTTTTATTGCATTCTATTTTAGATGGAAAATAGTTGTGAAACTCTTGAAAGAAGTGAGAAATATCGAACATATGATGTTTATTTTAAAAAGAGCAATGCGCTGGCTTACAAGCTAACCAGTCATCCATCATATTTATAGCGAGTATGAAAAAATGACATGACGGACATAGATAACTTATTAAAAACCGCCTGGGTCAGGCAATTGAAAACAGACTGGAAAACCGCCAACTTTCATTACTTTAAAGACTCCATGCGCCTCCCAAACCTTGAACTCTCTTATGCAGAGGATGTTTTAGGCACGTGGAAAGGCGGTTATTATAGACGCCTGTCAATCAGTATTATTCTCATAAATAACTATAAATGGGAATGTGTTCAGGAAGTCCTGTATCATGAGATGGCCCATCAATATGTAGAAGAAATTTTGGAAATACGGGACAGTTTGCCCCATGGAGAAGCGTTTAAACGAGTTTGTCAGGAAAACAGTATAGACTCTACGGCCACTGGTGATATTCACTCCTGGGTAGAAAAACGTAATAATACCTCCTCCGTGAGTTCAGAGAATCACAAGATACTGGATAAAGTCCACAAACTGCTGGCGTTGGCACAAAGCCCCAACGAGTACGAAGCCCAGAACGCCATGACCAAAGCTCACGAATTCCTGTTAAAGCACAATCTATCGTTACTGGATATGCAAACGGAATGGAACTACATCTATAAACAAATCGGAGAGGTAGGAAGGCGTAACCCCATCAAGTCCATAATCAGCTCCATAATCTCCAAATTTTTTTTCGTAGAAGCAATCTGGACATTCGGGTATGACCAACACGAAAACCGGAGTGGTCAAATTCTTGAGATTTATGGGACACCGGAAAATATAGAAATGGCAGAGTATATATATGACTACCTCCAAAATATCTCGGAGCTTTTATGGGCAGAGCATAAGAGGCGAGAAAAAATCAATGGAAACAAGCACCGAAGGACCTTTATTTACGGACTTCTGGACGGTTTTTATAATAAGTTGGACAGCCGGTTTACTGAAAACCAGTCCAAAGAACTTGTCTGGATGGGAGACCCACGGCTTAAACAGTTTTACCGCCGGAGAAACCCCAGGATCGCGCGCTCCGCATCCCGCTATTCCCGTAGCTGCCAGGACACTTATGATTCCGGAATGACTCATGGCAAAAATCTCGTCATCCATAAAGGCATTCATGAAAAAGGAAGTGGTGGCGTTAAGTTTCTGAATTAATTTTTATGTGCTTATGAAATGAGAATCCAGCTTTGTTTCTAAATTACTTAATCAACATGTATCTTTGCCAATCAAACAGAGAAGCAACTAATCCTGCTCAAGTTTTTCTAACTCTTCAAGAAGCTCTTCCTGCCGTTCAGACAGTTCCTTTGGCATGTCTATTACTATTCTTACTAACTGGTTACCCGTTCTCCCGTCTTTCGTCTTGATTCCCTGTTCTGACATCCTCAATGTTTGATTAGATTGTGTACATTTGGGAACCTTTAACGTTACTTTTCCGCTTAAGGTTGGGATTTCTATTTCTCCGCCCAATGCTGCTTTGGTGAAGGGTATATGTGCATCGTAGCGAATATTCAATCCTTCTCTTTCAAAATAGGGATGTGAAGCAATTTTAACATGTATATACAAATCTCCTGCTCTTCCGCCCCTGATACCCGCTTCTCCCTGACCGGAAAGTTTCAGTGCAGAACCATTATTAATCCCTGCTGGTATTTTAACTGACAAAGATTTTGTTTTATCCACTCGTCCTTCACCATTACATTGAGGGCATACAGTTGGCGCTCCGTTTCTGGCACCCGTTCCGTTACAAGCTTCACAAGCTTCACTCTTTGTAAATCTGAGCTGCCTCTCGCTTCCTAACGCAGCATCAGTAAAAGAAATTGTTATATCATGCCTGAGGTCTGAACCCTTCTGAGGCCTGGTCCTCCCCCGGTAAGATCGGTTACCAAATATATCTCCGAATATATCTCCGAAGTTACTGAATATATCAGCACTGTTTTCAAAGCCATGAAAGCCCATATCATTAAGCCCGGCACTCCCTCGCAAGTCATACATTTCCCTTTTTTTTGGGTCACTAAGCACGTCATAGGCGTTTGCCGCTTCTTTGAATCTTTGCTCAGCGGTTTTGTCTCCCTGATTTTTATCCGGATGATATTTAAGGGCGAGCTTTCTGTATGCTTTTTTCAGTTCGTCATTAGTTGCATTTCTATTTACCCCTAACACCTCATAGTAGTCACGTTCTTTGACCTTACCATTCGCCATAATTATACCTTTTTAATTTTTAAATAACACTTTGACAGATTCAGAACGGAGATTGTATTGTACTACTTCATTAGCTGCGGAATTGTTTTGAGGTTTTGCTGAACTTCAAACTCTGATAACAAAATGTTAATCGTCCGAAAACTATTTCTTAGAACTTCAACATATATGCAGAATTGATACATTCCATCTTTTCTATTGATAAGAGGGTATCCTGAGGCACCATCGCATCAACATTTAGAACAATCATTGCTACTCCTCCTGACTCTTTTCTACCGAACGTCATATGTCCTATATTTACTTTCTGATCGCCCAACATCTTGCCTATTTCTCCAATCAATCCCGGTTTGTCCTGTCCAAATAGGATTAGCACATGACCAATTGGGTCCATGTCTACGCTATAATCATTTATTGTTTCTATTTTAGGTTCATTATTTTTAAATACCGTACCCGAGACAGAGCTTTCACCATCATCAGTATTAATTCTGGTAAATATAAGATTAGTATAATCCCCTGTCGCGCTACTGATTATCTCATTAATCTTTATACCTCTCTCATCGACCAGCACACGAGCATTTACAATATTCACGTTCTCATCAAAAACATCTTTTAGCAAGCCCACCAGCAAACAGTCTGTTAAAGGGCGTACATTATCCTTAGAAACACCACCGCTGTATTGTATGTCTATAGATCGAATTCTACCACTCACCAACTGGCTTAAGAGTGCACCCATTTTCTCAGTTAGTGTTATATACGGTTTATCTTCAGAACCCTGCACGGGCATGTTAACCGCATTACGTATGATATTATTCTTTAGCACATCAACCATCTGCTTTGCAGCATCTTCGGCAACTGCGAGTTGAGCCTCTTTTGTCAAAGCTCCAAGATGTGGCGTAGGAAGGACATTATCGAGTTCCAACAGTTTATTGTTTTCCGGCGGCTCTTTCTCAAAGACATCAATTGCAGCACCAGCAACCTTGCCGCTCACAAGGGCGTCATAAAGTGAGTCCTCTGAAATTATACCACCCCTTGCACAGTTTATTATCCTTACCCCATCTTTCATTATTTCAAGCTCACCTTTTGAAATCATGTGTTTCGTGTCATTAACCAAGGGGATATGCAAAGTTATGTAATCCGCCTGTCTGTATATTTCGTCAAGGTTCTCAACGAGTTGAACATTCAGCTGTGGAATTGTCTCATTCGAAATAAAAGGATCATATCCCAGCACCTTCATCTCCAGCGCTATAGCACGTTTTGCGACCTCTTTCCCGATCTTACCTAATCCAATTACACCTAGTACTTTTCCGGAAACTTGAGTACCCGTAAATTTCTTGCGTTCCCACTTCCCTTCACGAACAGAATTGCAGGCCTGTGCTATATTCCTTGATAAAGCTAAAAGAAGCGTAATCGCGTGCTCCGCAGTTGAAGTTGTATTCCCGCCCGGAGTATTCATTACAATAACTCCTTTTTTCGTAGCGGCAGGAACATTAACATTGTCAACCCCAACACCTGCACGGCATATTGCTTGAAGCTTGTCCGCACTTTCCAAAATTTCCGGTGTACACTGGGTGCTGCTTCGGATGATTAAACCATTGTATACACCTATCTCATTTTGTAACTCTTCCGGTGTAAAATCTGTCTTTGTTACTACCTGGATGTCCGCACTTTCCAAAATAGTTTTACATATATCCGGTAAGTTGTCTGATATTAGTACTTTCATATTTTTAAGATAAATATTTAATAAATTTAGGCCTCATTCGATTTGTCTAAAATTCAGACAAAATCAGCCGAGTCACACATCCGTCTTATACTCGTTTATTGTATGAATAAAACCGTTCGGACTAGAGTTTATCATGCATTTTAATGAAAATCAAAGGCAATATGCCCCAACAAAAGCTTTAACGATCAAATTGTAGTTTGAAAAAATATAAAGTTTTTTTCTCTGACACTTACAATCATAATAAACACAAAAACCTTTTGATTTTCGATTCAGATTCAACTAGTCTGAAATAATATTGTTATATAGTTTGCTGAACTACTATAGAATAAGACTTGATAGAATTCTAATCACAAAAATAATGGAGATTTAATTATGATACTTGATACATTGCTTTCGATTAACCACTGGTTTCATCTTTCTGCAGCAGCCCTTCTGGCTGGCGGAATGATCTTTCTCGTCGCAATATTACGGCCGGTTTTGGGAAGAAGCTCAGCTATTTCTGGAATAGGGACATTTTCCCGTGAAATCCATGACAGATTTCGTATTTATGTCGGGATATTGATATGCCTACTTATTATTACTGGAATTTTTAACTCTATCGGCAGCATTATGTCAGTTACTGAAACAAGCTTAAGTTCAGGATATAAGATCATAATCAGGATTAAGGTCATACTCGCTGTATGCCTCTTTATCATTTACGGTGTAAATGCTTTTCTCATCAAAGAAGATAAAACGGAGGAAGATTGTTCATGTTTGGTCAAACCACCTGTATATAAGAAAATATTACAGGTATTTGCCCTGATATTAGTGTTCGCAATACTATTTCTAGCAGCAACATTAAGGTTTTACTAATAAAACAGAACTCTTTCTAAATTGCACCTTCAGGGATATACCGACATTCAAATAAACGCTTGACTTTAATTTTAAGCAAAGTAAAATTAATATGTTAAATAAATATCATTTTTTACCGATAAGAAGTGTATTGGTTCCCCTAATATGTATGAGTTAGTTGTTGAAAAAACGTTTGCCGGTGCTCACAATTTGCGTGGCTATGATGGAGATTGCGAAAAGCTGCACGGGCATAATTGGAGGGTAGAAGTTACACTTAAGGCAGAAAAACTTAACGAGATCGGAATGGTCATGGACTTCAAGATTGTTAAAAAGAAACTTGAAGAGATACTTTCTCGTTTTGATCATTCTTACCTAAATGAACTAAGTGAGTTTAAACAGGAGAATCCCACAACAGAAAATGTTTCAAAGGTAATATATAACAGCTTAAGCGCACAGTTGCCTCCAGAAATATTAGTTGCCAAAGTGAAGACATGGGAATCTGAAAAATGTGCCGCTACGTATTATGTATAATCCGTTCTTTTACAAACCAATAAGTGAATATTAATTTAGACACTCCTATCCTTCAAGTAGCTTTAGATTTTATAAACTTAAGACGTGCTATCAATGTTGCCAGGGAGGCAGTTGACGCTGGAGTTGACTGGATTGAGGCAGGCACCCCTCTAATTAAGAGTGAAGGGCTGGATTCTATAAGGGCCCTTCGGAAAGAATTTCCCACGACAACGATAGTAGCTGATATGAAGACGATGGATGCAGGTCGTGTGGAGATGGAAACGGCTGCTAAAGCTGGAGCCGACATTGCTGTTGTAATGGGAAGCGCCACAGACGCAACAATAAAGGAGTGCATAAACGCAGGGAAAAATTATGGGATAAAGGTTGAGGTTGACCTTCTCGGGATCACTGACGGTGTATCTCGTTCGATAGAAGCGGAAAAATGGGGTGCTGATACAATTGGCATTCACACCGCAATCGACGAACAGATGCAGGGAAGAAGTCCTTTCGAAAAGCTTAAAGAAATCTGCTCAAAGGTCAATATTCCTGTTGCTGTTGCCGGAGGAATTAATTCTGAGACAGTTGTTGACGCAGTAAATGCCGGTGCAAAAATTATAGTTGTCGGTGGTGCAATTTGCAAGGCAACAGACATAAAGACTGCTGTTGAAAATTTAAAAAAAGCAATATCAAATCGAGAGAAAATCGCAGAGGATTTCTTTAAAAGAACTTCAAGCGACGATGTTCGTGAAATATTAGAAAAAGTTTCAACTGCAAATATTTCAGACGGTAGCCACCGTCTGAAAGGGATCGTCGGAATAAACAGCATTAGTTTAGAGACAAAGATGATCGGACGAGCAGTGACCGTTCGAACGTATCCTGGTGACTGGGCAAAACCAGTTGAGGCGATAGATATCGCAGAACAAGGAGACGTAATAGTTATTGATTCCGGAGGTGCAGGCCCTGCCGTATGGGGGGAACTTGCAACTCATAGCGCAATACAAAAGAAGCTTGCAGGGGTAGTCGTAAACGGAGCAATTCGTGATAGCGCGGAAATAAGAAAATTACAATTTCCTGCATTTACAAAATTGGTCATGCCAAATGCTGGAGAGCCTAAAGGTTTTGGCGAGATCGGTATACCTATAAATATTTCAGGTATAACGATTAATAATGGAGATTGGATCGTAGGTGACAGTGATGGCTTGGTAGTCTTGCCTAAACGTGAAGCGAAAGAGATGGCAAACTACGCAATGGACTGGCTGGAAAGAGAAAACAGGATACGTGAGGAAATTTCTCGCGGGAAAACTTCTCTTGGAGAAGTTACAGAGCTGCTTAAATGGACGAAAAAATAAAGACGATTAGGAGAGGAAACTATTTATAATGAAATGCGAGTCATGCAATAAAAAACTGGCAACAGTGCATCTCACTGAAATTATAGAGAACGAAAAGAAAGAGAGGCATTTCTGTGAGGATTGTGCTCAAAATGTTACGAATCACTTTCCAAAAGCACCATCCCCATCTGATATTTTAACAAGCCTTATCAACCAAGTATCCCCTGAAATAAGGGAAATGTCAAAAACAACCTGCCCTGTATGTGGTATTTCATATCTGGAATTCAGATCACAAGGTCGCCTTGGTTGTCCAATGGACTACAATGTATTTAAGAAGGGACTACTCCCTCTTATTGAACGGATGCATGGTAGTTCTCAACACGTAGGTAAAGTACCGGCAAACGCAGGTGCAGAAATTGTTAAGAAAAATGAGCTGATCCAACTACGTAAAGAGTTGAACGAAGCGGTAGAGAGAGAAAATTACGAGAAAGCAGTAGAATTAAGAGATAGAATTTATGAACTTTCAGGGAATGTTGAAGATGGAGATTAAAGATCTTTCTGACAATACTGGCGAGTGGCTAAGGGGTACCGGCAAGGAATCTGACATCGTTATTAGCAGCAGAGTCCGCCTAGCAAGAAATATTGCAGGTTTCCCTTTTCTGTCTCGTGCAAATTTGAAACAGAGGAGAGAGATTGAATCTTTATTGAGAAAGACTATAATTGAACGTAAAATAGCACAGGATGTCTCTTATGTAAATTTAAACCAGGCAACTGCAATTGACAAACTATTTCTGGTAGAAAGACATCTGATTAGTAAGGAGCATGCCGAAGGGGAAGGAGAAAGAGGCGTTGCATTTGGAAAATCAGAAACGGTTAGCTTGATGATCAACGAAGAAGATCACCTCAGGATCCAGGTTATCCGTTCAGGTTTCGAGCTAAAGAAGACATGGGATACAATTGATGAAATTGACAATATTCTTGGAGAAAGTCTAAACTTTGCATTTTCTTCAAGATTTGGATTCCTGACTGCCTGTCCAACAAATGTTGGTACAGGTATGCGTGTTTCTGTAATGCTACACCTTCCAGCACTTGGCATGACTAAACATATTGAAAAAGTTTTTAACGCCGTAGGCAAGCTAGGATTAGTAGTCAGAGGTTTATACGGAGAGGGCACTAAAGTATCAGGCGATTTGTATCAAATTTCAAACCAGTTTGCATTGGGAAAATCAGAGAAGGAAATATTATCCATAATTGAGAGTGTGATACCGCGTATTACAAGCTATGAAAGAATGGCCAGAAAGGCTCTGGTTATGGAAAGCAAGGATCAATTAGAAGATAGGATTTGGCGGTCGTATGGTATGCTTAAGGCCGCTCGAATGATTACGTCTGAAGAGATTTTACAATTACTTTCACAGGTTCGTATGGGAGTAAATATAGGTCTGATCGACGATATTGAAATGCAAACCCTTAATGAACTCTTTGTTCTTACACTTCCGGCACATTTACAAAAGCTGGAAGGCTGTGAACTGGACTCCGCACAAAGAAATGTTATCAGGGCCTCTTACGTAAGGAAGAGGCTTGACGGTTTATAAAAAAAAGGTGGCAAATAATGTTTGACAAATTTACCGATAGAGCAAGAAAGGTAATGGCTCTCGCCAGAGAGGAAGCGAAAAGATTCAATCATGAATATATAGGGACTGAACATATTTTGCTTGGATTGGTGAAAGAAGGTAGTGGTGTGGCAGCAAATGTTTTACAAAATTTAGACATTGATCTAAAAAAGATTCGAATGGAAGTCGAAAAGATAGTTCAAGCGGGTCCAGATCTTGTATCCGTTGGACAATTACCTTTCACTCCAAGGGTAAAGAAAGTGTTGGAATATGCTATGGAAGAAGCGAAGTCCATGGGGCATAACTACATAGGGACTGAGCATCAACTACTTGGGCTCCTTAGGGAACGTGAAGGTGTCGCCGCACAGGTTTTACTGAATTTAGGTATAAAATTAGAGGGTGTCAGGGAAGAAGTAATCGAGCTACTTGGAGCCGAAACAACACAGGGTGTTAAAGAAAAAGATGAGAAAAAAGGTAAGTCAAAAACACCTGCACTTGATTCCTTCGGTCGTGATCTAACACAGCAAGCAAAGGAACAATCATTAGATCCAGTTATTGGCAGACAATCGAGTATCGAACGTTTAATTCAGGTATTAAGTCGTCGAACAAAAAACAACCCGGTTTTGATTGGAGAGGCTGGAGTAGGAAAAACTGCGATAGTTGAGGGATTGGCCCAAGCAGTAGTTAGCGGTGTCGTTCCAGAACTGTTGCGTGAGAAAAGAATAGTTGCCCTGGATTTGGCAATGATGGTAGCAGGCACAAAATATCGCGGCCAATTTGAAGAAAGAATTAAAGCCGTAATGGGAGAGGTCCGCAGGGCAAAAAATATAATCCTCTTCATAGATGAGCTTCATACGCTAGTAGGGGCAGGAGGGGCGGAAGGGGCAATTGATGCTTCTAACGTTCTGAAACCTGCTCTTTCCAGAGGAGAAATACAATGCATAGGCGCAACTACTCTTGATGAGTACAGAAAATATATTGAAAAAGATAGCGCGCTCGAAAGAAGATTTCAGACAATAATTGTCGACCCTCCTTCGAAAGAAGAAACCGTTGAAATATTGAAAGGTTTAAGGGAGCGGTATGAAACACACCATAAAGTCAAAATAACTGATGAGGCAATAAAATTAGCAACAGAATATGCCACTAGATATATTACAGGAAGATTCTTACCTGATAAGGCAATAGATGTTATCGATGAAGCGGGTGCCCGTGTAAGATTAAAGGCAACTACACATCCGCCTGATTTAAGACATATAGAAAAAGAGATAAGTGACCTCGAAAAGGAGAAGGATGAATCTGTAGCGTTACAAGATTTTGAGAGAGCAGCAAAGCTTCGAGACAAAGCAGACAAGTTGAAGAAGAAGAAAGGTGACGTAGAGAAGGAATGGCGGGAAAATTATAAGGAAGTAGACGGAACGGTAGACGAAGCCATTGTTACCGAAGTGGTTGCAACCATGACTGGCATACCTCTCAAACGTATGGAAGCTGAAGAAGCAAAAAAATTACTTAACCTTGAGGACGAACTTCACAAAACCGTCATCGGACAGGACAATGCTATAAAAGCGGTAGCTAAAGCAGTAAGAAGGTCAAGGGCAGGTTTGCAGAACCCAAACAGACCAAGTGCCAGCTTCATTTTTATAGGCCCTTCAGGAGTAGGTAAGACTCTTCTGTCGAAAGCGTTGGCCAAATCATTGTTTGGTGAAGAAGAATCACTGATTCAAATAGATATGTCCGAATATATGGAAAAACATAATGTATCACGATTAATAGGTGCACCACCTGGCTATGTTGGCTTTGAGGAGGGAGGACAGTTAACTGAAAAAATTAGAAGGCGTCCTTATGCAGTGGTGCTTCTAGACGAAATAGAAAAGGCCCATTCCGATGTGTTCAACATGCTATTACAGGTTATGGAGGAGGGCAAATTAACAGATAGCTTTGGACGTCATGTTGATTTTAGAAACGTAATCATAATAATGACATCCAACATCGGTAGTGACATAATTAAAAATACATCTTCGCTTGGATTCAAAAAAGCGTCCGGTGATCAATCTTATGACTCTATTCGAGAGCAACTTTTAGAAGCGGTCGAAAAACATTTCCGCCCGGAGTTTGTCAACAGGGTTAACGATATCGCTGTATTTAGAGATCTTACAAAAGAAGATTTGAGAAAGATTGTAGCGATTGAACTGGACAATATACGTTCAAGACTGAAAAACTATAACATAACTCTCGACGTAACTCAGGAGGTCTCTGATTTTCTCATTGACAAAAGTCATAAACCAAATTATGGGGCAAGGCCATTACATCGGTCTATAGAAAATCTAATAGAAGACCCTCTCTCTGAAGCTATCTTAAGAGGAAGGTTTAAAGATGGTAACGCTATTGAGGTAAAACTGCAAAATGGAGAACTGCTTTTTGAAGAAGTAATAGCTAAGGAAGAGCTAGTCACAAGCGGTTCGGATAGCAAATAGTTAATAGTGATTATAAAGTTCGAGTTATAAAAAAGGGGCTACCAAGCCCCTTTTTTATTGTTATCAGGAATATAGCGTCCTAAAACAGTAATACAAATTTTAAAATACAATACGTTATATTATGGCAAAATCCAGTACTGTTTTTGTCTGTCAGCAATGTGGATGGAAATCGAATAGATGGGTAGGTCGATGCTCTGGTTGCGAAGAATGGGATTCAATGACAGAGGAAATTTGCGAATCCACACCATCACATATCCTTCCAGAATATGATATAGAAAGCCCTGCCTGTATATCAGATATAAAGCCGGTTAGTAAACTTAGGACGCATACATGCATCGAAGAATTTGACAGAATTCTAGGTGGAGGCATAGTGGCTGGTTCAGCAGTTTTGATTGGTGGCACACCTGGAATAGGAAAATCAACACTCTTATTACAAGTATGCCAAAATTTCAGCGAGCAGGACTGCCTATCATTATATGTAACAGGAGAAGAATCAACTGCGCAGATAAAATTACGTGCAGACAGACTCAATGTCACATCGAATAATATTTTTTTGGTTGCGGAAAACAATTTAAATGTTATTCTTGAGCACATCAAGAAAATCAAGCCCAAGCTCGTCATAGTGGACTCAGTACAAGCTATATTCAAGCCAGAACTTGAATCATCACCGGGAACCGTTTCACAAGTCAGGCAATGTGCTAATGAACTAATTCAAATATCAAAGAAAACAGATTCTTCTATTTTCTTGGTTGGACATGTTACAAAAGAAGGAATGATCGCCGGACCCAAGGTATTGGAACATTTAGTTGATACTGTACTGTACTTTGAAGGCGAGAAATTCATGTCGTTCAGAATACTAAGAGCAGTGAAGAATCGCTTTGGGCCTACAAATGAAATAGGTATTTTCGAGATGTATCAAAATGGGCTTCGAGAAGTTAAAGACCCTTCAGAAATTTTTCTCTCCAGAACACATAATTTAAACTCTGGCTCTGTAATCATTTCATGTATTGAAGGGACAAGAGCCCTGCTTGTAGAAGTACAGGCGCTAGTAACCAAGTCAAGCTTTGGAATGCCAGGACGTAAAGTGAGTGGCGTTGATCACAATCGTGTTACCATGATACTAGCCGTGCTGGAAAAAAGAACGGGTCTTCTTTTAGGAGGATATGATATTTTTGTAAATGTTGTTGGCGGTGTAAAAATCGAGGAACCGGCGGCAGATCTTGCGATTGCGATTGCAATTGTATCCAGTTTCAAGGATATCATAATACCAGGCAACACTATCATAATAGGTGAGCTAGGCTTAGGTGGTGAAGTGAGAGGAGTTAGCCAGCTTGATAGTAGAATAAAAGAAGCCGCAAGACTTGGGTTTGAAAATGCAATTATTCCGAAAGATAATACTAAAGACACTTCACAAATAAAATCTCTTAATATGATCGAGGTATCTTCTCTGGCAGAAGCAACTGATAAAATCTGTTAGGAATGGATGGAGCTATGAAACAATATTATTTACCTAAATTTATATCTTTGCTTTTATTGCTCTCTCTAGTAATTGGCTGCTACTCATACAATAAAAAGGCACCTAGAAAAAGTAACATCGTTGGAGCAACGGTCAATGATAATAATACGTCAGTTGAGATACGGGAAGAACTTGACGAAAAAGGAGACGTAATAAAGAAAAACTATAATCACCCATATTACTTTACTGCAGGGGGACTCACAAATATTCTTTCATCCATTTTCTACACGCAGAAAAACTTAATGCTCGGCACAAAAGGCAAACAACGGTTATACCAAAAAGCAGAATTACAGGTTATTATACCTCCGATACTTAGTGCATTTTCAATGGCCAATGATTCTCAAGATATTTTAGTTTTCTCTACTGTTGACAAGGTGCTTTTGGCTGATGCCCAAAGTTATTTCAGCATGTTTATATCAAATAACGAACTCAACATTGTATTTAGCGATATTCAAAATAAGAAAAGCGTTAACGATGGAAGATCATTTAGGAAGAGTAATAAGAGTAAATTTAAAGATCCGTTTGAAGTGAAGCGAAGTGGTCACTGGAATCTTATTCCCATGGAAGGACAACGGTTTGCACCGGGACATCAAAACTGGCTTATCTTAGATTTGAGTAGTAATTTATATGGTGTAGCTGGCGGTGGTAACACCAGTAATAAAGTTGATGATAATTCACTTAAAGCAGGTGCACGGGCAAGAACCATCGAAAGAAAAGTAAGAACCAGCAATAACTTCGTTGAAGAAAAACAAAAATATCAAGACGTACGAGATAAGCTAAAAGAATTAAAAGTTCTCAGCAGTGAAGGGTTGATTTCAGATGAAGATTATGAATTGAAAAAGAAGGAACTTTTGAATGAATTTTAAACATATTTTATTACTTGTTGCTTTATTCGGAACAATTGGTTGCACCGATTTTAGTTCCTTGGTCAAGGATAGTCAGGTTAGAAGCCCAAGAGACAATATATATAATCAAGGCAAGACGTATGTAAGACTTGAAGCTGTACAAAGTACTGAGGGGACGTCAAAGACCTTTCTTGATCATCCCCAATATTTGAACAAAAAAATATTTTCAAATGCACTTGAAGCTATTTTTTTTAAAGAAAAAAACATTGGCAGCTGGAGCAAAGAACGGAATGTTTTTAAGAAGAGTGAATTATTGAATTTGACATCCCACATGGCTGATGCTTTTACAAAAGCATCCCCATCGCAATACATATTAGTTAATTCAAATTTCAATAAAGGAAAAGGGTTTTTTAAGGCTGGAGGAGCAGACACCATATTTGGGTTGTTCATCTTAAACGATAAATTAAATATTGTGTTCTCAAAAATACAATATACCGATGCGGAAGACAAAGGTGAGGAAAATGTATTTGGACAGACAGCGGAGGATGAGTTTGTTGATCCATTCAGTATAACGAAAAACCCGTTTTGGAAGCTAAGTATACGCCCAGATCAAAAATTTAAAAGAGGGCATGAAAATTGGCTAATAATCGATTTAAAGAAAGATACTTTTGTAAAAGAAGAAGACTACGGAAAGGAAGAAATACCCACTGATAAGCAAACTACCGGCAAAATCGTTCCAGGTGGTTCCTCTCAAATTGTTATACAAAGAGTGAGTATTAAAGACCAGCTTCTGGAACTTAAAGAATTAGAAGCGACCGGACTTATTACCAAAGAAGATTACAAACTGAGGAAGGCATTAATTCTGGGCAGCAAACAAACAAAGAGCATAAAAAATAAATTTAATGACCTTCGCAAACTGAAAGAAGATGGGTTCATCAGTGGCACCGATTACGATCATAAGAAAAGTGATCTTCTGGCAGAGCATGACGATGGCGTAGGAGAAAGAAACATTAAAGATATCCTGGCAGAGTATCTGGAATTGAGAGATGAAGGCTTTATAACAGATGAAGATTATAACTACAAGAAAAACAGATTATTAAAAAACTTTTAATCTGAAAAATAAGTAATAGAATTTTTCTAAAAGTATTGCTTTAATATTTTACTAATAGCAATTCCGCCAGCTTTAAATCCTCACGTGTTGTAATTTTAATATTATCATAGCTCCCTGAAACTATGCCTACTGTATGACCGGCTTTTTCAACAACCTCCGCATCATCAGTAAATTCATCAATTGTATCCTTTATCTTATCATAAGCATTCACCAGCAAGTCTCTTTTGAAACCTTGAGGCGTTTGTGCCATCCACAGATCATGCCTGGGAACTGTTTCAACTATTTCAAGATTTGAATCAACTTTTTTCACCGTCAATTTCATAGGACTTGCAACAATAGCAGCGCCCTTCTCCTCAGTGCTTTTAATAACGGCCTCAATTTCATCATTTTTTATCAAAGGCCTTACGGCATCATGTATCAGAATTATATTGGTGTGGGAATCTAAATGAGCAAGGGCGTTATAGATACTATCTTGCCTGCGTTCACCTCCCGTAACAATCTTCGTTACCTTGTATGCTTTAAGCTCATCAGACCATTTTTCAATAACAGTTGATCGATCTTTCTCATTTACCACGAAGATAATCTCTTTTACTCTTTTTAGTTTAGAGAATTTTTCCAGTGTATAAAAAAAAATAGGTTTTTCACCTATCATTATAAACGGCTTTCTTACATTGGCTCCCATACGGAGACTAAGACCTGCAGCTGGCATTATTACAGAAACATCTGCTTTCATCATACCCTTTCATAAGGATAAAAAAGTTTCAAGTACTCATCCTGAGCAAACCTGTCAGTCATTCCGGCTATATAGTCACAAACACCCTGATAAAGTCCAGTCTCTTCGATCCATTTTTGGTATTCTGGTGGAAGCTGCATAGGATTTTCAATAAATGCATTAAACAACTCCTCTACGAACCGTTTTGCCTTGTCAGACATTCGAACAACTCTGTAGTGGCTATATGCGTTTTGCTGTAAAAATTCCTGCAATTCCAGCTTCTTTTTAGATATTTCAGGCGAAAAGGATACCAGTCTTTCTTTACACCTCTGTACATCATCGGTTGTTTTTATCTTCATCTCTTCAATCATGAATTGTGTATGCGTAATCAAATCCGTCACCTCCATGTTGATCAGGTATTTTATCGTATGTATATTTTGCATCTCTTTAGTAAGATTACTATACTGCTCGCTTACCTTCTCTTTTGCATATCTCCATAATTCAACTTCCTGCAGACCGCTTTCCGTAATCAACCCTGCTTTTAAACTATCATCTATATCATGATTGTCATAAGCAATAGAGTCAGCAATATCTACAATTTTTGCCTCAAGAAGGGGCTGTTTGTTTAAATCAAATTTAATAACATTTGGATCATCTGAAAGTAATTTGTGCTTTGCGATTGATTCTCTGACCTCCCACGAAAGGTTCAGGCCTGAAAATTGAGAATATCGCTTTTCCAGTATATCAACAACGCGCAGGCCCTGAATATTATGTTCAAATCCGCCATGATTCTTCATTAATATTCTGAGAGCATCTTCACCAGAATGGCCAAATGGCGTATGGCCCAGATCATGTGCCAGGGCTATTGCCTCTGAAAGATCCTCATTCAAACATAATGCCCTTGATATACTTCTGGCAATCTGAGCAACTTCTATTGAATGGGTAAGTCGCGTTCGATAGTAATCTCCCTCGTGGTTTACAAATACCTGTGTTTTATATTCCAATCTTCTGAAAGCAGTGGAATGGATAATCCTGTCTCTATCCCTCTGATAAACACTTCGATAAGGATGCTCATCCTCAGAGTGTGCTCTTCCACGCGTATTCATGCTTTTCATAGCATAAGAAGCCAGATAGATATCTTCCCTTTTTTCCAGTTCTTCTCTTGTCAGCATTGATATTTATTCAAAGTTATACGAATTTAAAAGCAGATATGAGCTCTGTAAGTTTAAAAACAATTTTTCAACTCAACATATAAATCATCGAGTGACTGTGGAATGACTTTAGTCTCGGAAATAACAGGCATAAAGTTTGTATCGCCTTTCCACCTCGGAACTATATGCAAGTGTATGTGACCGACAACACCAGCTCCTGCAACTTTTCCAAGATTAATTCCCATATTGAAACCATCAGGATTCATTTTTTTGCTCAAAATATCCTTCATGTCCCTCGTTAAGGTCATAAATTCCAACATTTCCGAATTGGTTAATTTTGTCAAATCGTCTTTATGCTGGTTTGGTGTAACCATTAAATGACCATTATTATATGGATATTTATTTAGTATACAAAAGCACTCCTTGCCTCTATACAAAATCAGATTCTTACGGTCTTGATTGTCTTTTATAGCATCACAGAAAAAACAACTCTCTTCTTTTCTACTCAATATAAATTCCTTACGCCATGGTGCCCAAATATTTTTCATTAATTTATAAAAAAATGTCTGTAAAATTCCTGCAAAAGGAAAGAATTTGCATGGCATTACAAATTATTGATTAAACTAGGATTTATACTATTTGCTTTGTAATCCGCATATAATCATTTATCGTAAGTGAGATATCGGGTTTACAGGTACTCCGTGTAAAAATATTTTAAAATGGAGTTTCTCTACCTTTGCCCTACCGGTACTGCCTGCCTCTGTAATGGTCTGTCCCTGAAGAACATAATCTCCTTTTTTGACAAGTATTCTGGAATTATATGCATACCATGTGTAAGAGCCATCATCATGCTGAAGTACGACAACCTTGCCCCATCCATCAGGTGTATCTGAAGTCAATGCAACTATACCGCTTTTTGATGCCTTCACAGGCTGTCCATTAACCGCCTGTATATCAACTCCTTTGTTCTTATACCCATCTATCCATTTATCAAATCCGAACAATATCTTGCCACGTATAGGCCATTTAAATGATTCATTTAACTTCCTGGTATACACAGAAGCCTTCCTTGCAGGTGCAGCTTTACCAACGTTAACACCTCTTGGTATAATTAATTGCTGTCCAGGCTTAATATTCTCGACATTTTTGATTTTATTAGCTTTTATAATTTCGTCAGGCAAAACACCATTATTGTGTGCTATACGCCATATAGTATCACCTTTTTTAATCGTATATCTTGTAGATTTTTGAGTTCTTGTATTAGATTTTAATGAATCTAATTCTTTTTTAAGTTTTGGAGGAGGGTACACACCGGTTCTGTAACTTGTAGCACATCCTGTAAGGAGGATCATGATGAGAAACACCATCACGACGCTACCAAACCCTTTTGAAACCGGAATATTTCTCAACCGACGTGCTCTCCTTCAGATTTATGCTATTCATTGAATTTTCCCTGTCTGCCAGCAAACAATAGCAAACAGAATCTACCACTCAGTGCAATCTACGAGTTGATAAATTTTCTCTCTGGCAAAGGCATTAATGCCGAAAATTTACGAATACTAAATTATTGTTTGCATAGAGAGCGTGCGATGGGATTCGACTCACGACACCCAGCTTGTGAAGCAATATTCTACCACTGAATTACGCCCGCATTCAAATTTGGTAGAAAACGAAGCTAAAGAATTATATCTATCCAAACTTTATCATGTCAAGCATTATTGCTCTCGTACGATAAGGTCTAAAGTACTTATATTCACGGTAACGTAGGGTATGATGGCGTATATTTTGAACCTTGATATGAATTGCGATGTTTTAATTCATTTGTAATTGCAGCAAATACATCACCCTTGTTTGCTTTCCAAACTGGTGCAATTAAGGAGTCGCCATGTGTATCACCAACTAATCTTTGCACAACTATGTCCGGAGAAATTCTTTCTAAAAAATCACAAGCAAGCGAAACATACTCTTCCACTTCCAATGTCTTAATGTTACCCTTGGCGTAATCTTCAGCCATTGCCGTATTCTTAGCAATGTACAGATGGTGGAGTTTTATTCCGTCAATACCCATAGAAGAAACTGCTTGGGCCGTTTCCATCATGTCATTCCTGTCTTCTCCAGGAAGACCAAGGATTACGTGAACGCATATTTTTATATCACCTCTGTTTTTTGTGCGTATTACCGCATCTTCAAAGGATTTGTAATCGTGTCCACGATTTACCATTCTCAAGGTACGATCATGAATTGACTGTAAGCCGTATTCAACCCATACATGGTATTTTTTAGTATACGTATGAATAAGAGCCAGTATTTCATCCGTAATACAATCTGGTCTTGTACCAATTGAAAGTCCGATGACATCATTGTTTAACAACGCTTCATCATATCGAGTCTTTAGTGTATCAACATCTGCATATGTATTCGTAAAAGCCTGAAAGTAAGCAATAAACTTTTCAGCGCCATATCTTCTTTTTAAATACTCCACACCTTTTTCAACCTGTTCTTTTATAGGCGAGATGGTTTCCCGTACATTTGGGCTGAAACTTTCATTAGCACAGTAAGTACACCCACCAACACCCACCAATCCATCCCTGTTTGGACACGTGAAACCGGCATGAATTGAAACTTTGTGAATCTTCACGGAGAAATTTTCCCTTAGATAGGCACTAAAAGGGTAGTATCTGTGTGATTCTAACCATGTTTTTTGATTTGAAACAGTAGTCATTCTATATGTCTATCAAGTAGAAGTTTAGTATCAAAGGGAAAAGCAGTTCATTCTATAATTTCAAGACTGCTGTAATTTTTATCATCCGACTCAAAACCGTACATCGTAAAAATAGTTTCAGGAGTCCGAGATGAAAAGTTACTAAACGTCCGTTACTTGAAATATACCCTGATGAAAAAGAGTAACGAGAGTCTCTACATTATTGATAAGTAATTACGGAAGTGATATCTATACGATAACGTCATATAGATTCGCAGTACTCGATATGATATGTCGTTCCAGCTGGCTTTAAAATTGTTTCTTCGAATCACAAAAAAATGCAAATTTTATGCGTTAAACAATATTTGCATTTGGATTCTGTGCCTTCTTTATGTTTTTAATTCTCCTGCTCGCTTCACGTCGACGTTTATCAGACGGTTTTTCAAAATAAGCATAACGTTTTGATTGATTAATTATGCCCTCTTTATCACACATCTTTTTAAATCTTCTAATCGCCTCACGCAAGCTCTCATTTTCAGAAATCTGAATCTTTGCCATAAAAAAACCAACTCCATTTCCGTTAAATTGTTAAAATATTGCCAAACGAGATATGTTATAGATAAACCTATAAACCGTCAAGGAAAAAGTTAACCTTATAATTATTATCGCCTTATGAATCTTCTTCTATAATTACGATATAGTGTAGTGTTTCTACTTAAATATCGCTATATATTGCAAATTATAGTTTAATTATCATCTAAAATTCTTATCTAGATCCTCTTAAATTGTTTCTCTAGTTCAGATATCTTAAATTCAAGCGCAGTGGGACGGCCATGGGGACAAAAACTAGTGACAATATTGTCTTTCCTCTGCTCTAAAAGAGACTGGATCTCTTGTGGCGCAAGCCGCTGGCCAGCCTTGACGGCACCTTTACAGGCCATTACCTGGACAATTTTTATTAAAATATTATCTGTTTCACTTTTAACGTCGTCACTATCAATCTCTTCTAGAACGCATTGAATAAGCGAATGAAAATCCAGATTTTTTAAAATTTGTGGATGTGTACGAATCGCGATTGTACTTTTCCCAAACTCTTCTATTTCTAATCCTAAAGTAGCAAACTTCTCTTTGAGACTCATAATAGTAACAAAATCACGAGGTGTCAGTTCTATTAATGCAGGAATTAACAGTTTCTGTACTGCAAGTCTTGACGACTTAATATGTTCCCATATCTCGTGGTAAAGAACAACCTCGTGCAGAGCATGCTGATCAATTATATTTAAACCTTCTGCAGTTTCTTCAATTATGTACGAATTATGGATCTGTATATGAGAAGTAAGCTTACTTTCCTGTTTGAATAAAGGCTTATCCTCTGCAGATGGCAAAACTGCCTGTTTATGCTCATCTTTGCGATAAGGAGTTTCCTTGTCAGGAGAGGTTGAAAAGAAATCTGACATAGACTTCATCACAGACTCTTTTCTATCATCCGATGAAACCTCTTTCTCCTTCCTGAGTTGTGCCTCAACACCTCCCACAAATGTATTGGCAGCTACAGTAGAAGATTCTGCGTTGGGACGATTATCTTGGCTCATCGCCTGAAACGAAGTGTGAGATTCAGTCTTCATAAGGGCGGAACGTATAGCGGCATATAACTGGTCGTGAATAAGCCCAGTATTCTTAAACCTGACTTCAATCTTTGTCGGGTGCACATTAACATCAACTTCCCTGCTATCAATCTGAAGATTTAAAAAAATAATGGGTGACCGTCTGGACATCAAAAGGTTTCGATAAGCAGCATTTATAGCATGAAAAATTATGTTGTCTCGGATATACCTTCCATTAAGAAAAATAAACTGCATCTTTGTATTTGGGCGATTATGTGTTGGCGGCAGGATATAACCATATATAGAAATATCAGGTTCTTTTAAATTGATTTCAAGAAGATTTTCGCTTATCTCCTTTCCAAAGATGGTGTTTATTCTTTCCTTCAGGTTTTTGGCAGTTGGAAAAATTAAGACATTTTTTCCATTATGAAGAGTCGTAAAATGGATATTTGGATACGATAATGCAAACCTTGTAACCATTTCTGATATATGAGCCATTTCAGTTTGCGTGCTTTTCAGAAATTTGCGCCTAACTGGAGTATTATAAAATAAATTTTGCACATCTATCTGCGTGCCCTCTGGCGCCCCTTTTTCTTTTATCTTACCAAGTTGTCCTCCCTCAATCTGAATTTCAGAACCAACTAATGCATCCTTTGTGCGGGATATAATCCTGGTCTGTGAAATTGATCCAATGCTTGGAAGGGCTTCTCCCCGAAACCCAAGTGTATTAATAGAGAAAAGATCATCATCGCTTCGCAGCTTGCTTGTTGCATGGCTTAAAAATGCTATCTTGAGATCATCGGCATCCATTCCAACGCCATTGTCAGAAACCTTTATAAGTTTTTTACCGCCCTCCTCCAATTGTATCTCTATTTGCGTTGCACCTGCATCAATCGCATTCTCAACCAACTCTTTCAAAACTGAGGCAGGACGCTCTATGACCTCACCGGCAGCTATTTTGGTTACAACTGTTTCTGGTAAAACCTTTATTCTAGACACTTAACCGCCTCCTTAATCTCCTCCATAAGACCTCTGTACCTTTCTCCATTATAAGATACATTGATACCTCGTGATGTCTTGCCATCTATCTTAATGGTAATTTTTATAAACTCGTCCGGTAGACATTCTATCACTTTATCCGCCCATTCAATAATTGATATACCATTACCCCAGAAAAAACCCACACAGTCAATTTCATACATTTCATCAGCTGATTTCAATCTGTATGCATCGAAATGGTAAATTGGTAATCTACCATTATATTGCTTAACTATCACATAGCTAGGGCTTGTGACTACCTTCCTGTCCTCCACACCCTGGCCTTCTGCAATCCCCTTTGTAAAATGTGTTTTGCCGGCACCCAATTGACCTATAAGCGCAACTACGTCACCTGCTTTAAGGAGAGAACCTATTAGACGGCCAGACTCGATCGTCTGCTCAATCTCTCCGGTTTCAATGTGGATGAAATTATCTGAAATAGTAAATTTGTTTTTATTTAAAATGGTTATACCCTATTGATTTTATTCTTTTTAACTTACCGACCGTATCCTGTATTTTGATTCCCTTTGATTTGTTGATATGTCCTATCTTTGACAACCGTGCAGGAAAAGACCTGGAAGCTAAAAGTTTTTTTGACTCTTTATCAGAAAGAGTAAAAAGCAGTTCGTAATCCTCACCATCGTGGAGAGCATGATGGAGTGCTGATAACCCGGTCTTACGTGCAAGCTTCTTTGCATCTGCCGATATCGGAACTTCGTCTTCATATAAAACAGCACCAACCCCACTCTCCTCAAGAATGTGACCCAGGTCCGCTGTCAGGCCGTCACTTATATCTATCATAGAATTTATATTAAATTTCTTATTTAGCAATAGGCCTTCTTTCAAGCGTGGATTGAACGTGGTATGTTTTCCTAATATTGACCCGCCTAATTCACCCGTTACCATTATGACATCATCCACCTTCGCGCCAGATCGGGATACGGGTTTTAGCCCTTCATTTCTGCCATACATCGTTACGTTGATAACCACTGTTTTTTTACTGCTGACAATATCTCCGCCTATTATTTTAATGTTGAAAGCATCTGCCATTTTCTTGATACCACGGTACAATTCTCTGGCAAATTTTGTCTTAGTCTCATGAGGGAAACAAATTGAAACTACCGCATATTTTGCTGAACAACCCATAGCGGCAATATCACTGATACTACAGGCGATAGACTTGCTTCCAATTTCTCCGAGTGTACTTTTTTTCAGGTCAAAGTGTGTACCTTCTACCAGCATATCCGTGGTAACCAGGAACACATTATCATCATTAATCCTGATAGACGCACAATCATCACCGATACCAATGATGACGTTCTTGTCTTTTTTTTGATCACCTCTTATCCATTTTATAAAAGAAAATTCATTCATTTTCAGTCGGCTTTGGTTTGTATTATTTTTTGTATATGAAAAAAATGAATAAAAAAACCCTGAGAGGCACTTGACCTCTCAGGGAATTCTTAATATTTAAAAGTTAGTACAAACCTTTATAGCCACTCTTCGGATAAGACTTGACCGCCTTCTACACCTACAACAATCTGCTTAACCGGTATCTTGCGTGTAGCCTTGTCTGCACCTGATTTTGCAATCTGGGCCAATCCGCCACAACATGGTACCTGCATAATCATTACTGTTAAAGTATTGATCTTTGAGTCATCAATCAAAGAAGCGATCTTGTCCACATAAACATCCTGATCTGAATCCAGTTTTGGACAGGCAATAGCCAGGCTTTTTCCTTTAAGATGGTCCTTGTGGAAGTCTGCCAAAGTAAAAGGCACACAGTCTGCCGCAAGCAAAACGTCTTTCTCCTGAAAATAAGGTGCCTGTGGGGAAACCAGATGCAACTGAATCGGCCACTGTTTCAGTTGAGATTGGCGCGCGCCTGTTTCATCTTCAGTTTGTTCATCATCACTAAAATCCATTGTTTTTGATCCTGGGCAGCAATCACTCATTATTAATTCTCCTTTGCGAATTTTTCTTCTAATTCAATAATAAATTTTTCATATTTCTTCGGCAGCTCTTCTCCTACTGATGCATCTGCCGCACTACACCTCTGAAACAACTCGCCAATCTGATTATCAGACATTTGACGTTCTATCCATGGATACAAGATTTCATCTTCCTTCTTTATATGTTGGGTCAGCAAATCTCTATATCCATGCAAGTGCTCTTTGATCTGAGCCTTGTTTCCACTTTCGGCACCTTCAACAACGTTCTTAACATGGTTCCTTCCGGTGATATGATCATCATACATAACCTTGATTATCTCAGACTTTTCATCAACATATTTAAAGAGGATATCCTCTTCTTTCATATGGTGGAACTTATCAGCATAACCTCGTATGAAATCAATACAACTCATAACAAGATCTTTATCAACCGTTTCACTCTTTTCGACAAAATCAGTAATAGTAGGAATTAAGGCCAAAAGCCGTTTTATCCATACATGCTCATCCACAAGATTTTTTACCGCTGGAGAATAATTTATCTCTTTCGGTACCACTTTTGACATGTCTACCTTAGGTTCCGGAATATCTCTATCCGGATAAAGTGCTTTTTCCATTTTATACATCAAAGTGGCTTCTGTTTGTGGATCGAGGCCATGGACCCCAACAACATCGCTAACCAGACAACTTCCAACAGAACATGGGGCACAACCGATATTATATTCTTCCAAAATACGCCCAACTTCAGGACATTGATCTATCACTGCCCTTATATCTTTATTCAATATATTTTCCAAAAATCCCCTCCTTAATACGTATCTGTTTTAATAATTGAAACTATAAGCCTTTCATTCTAGTTTATTGCCATATAATATGTCAAGAACAGATTTCCATGGTATCAAGAGCTATTACTGTCTATCAACAAACAAGTTACATGCATACATTCAAAGTACTCCGAAGATGTTAACTTAAAATCCCACTTATCGCACGCCAAATCTCTTCCGAAATACCTTGCTTTGTCTTTATTTGATTGGTTTCTGCACATTCTATAGTACACCAGTTACTATCACTGTCAGCAAGTTCTACATATGCACCCCGAACTCTCTTTAAATATCCAGTGTCTTCTTCATGTAAATCCATCTTTGATTTCAGGCCTTCTGATTCTCTTAATCTTGTTTTAATTAACTCCCGGGAAATATCTACCGGAACATGCAGATAAATAGTAAAGTCTGCCCTTGGGACATTGTAAACTTCATGCTCGAGCGCCTCAATCCATTTATAAAATTTCTTTCGCTCTACAACATCGCTGATCTTCGCTCCTTGATGAGCCATATTTGAACAGACATATCGATTTGATATAACTATGCTTCCCTCCTCCAGCCATTTGTGCATCTGGTTTTTTGCCTCCCATCTATCTCCCGCATAAAGAAGGGAAGTGAGATAAGGATCAACCTCATTGGGTCGTGACTCAAGATATTCAGTTCTGTCATTGCCTGTAGTGGAACTTTCTTCGATGAGACGTGGATGTTTTTTAAGATGGTCTCTCAATTCCTGCGGCCAACCAAATTCACCTTTCAAATATTTCTCTATCATATCTGCAAAGAACGATTTACCATATTGCGGAAAATCTGTCATTTGTACCCGATAGCCCTCTTTCGACAGCCTTTCCGTAAGGAGCCCAGTTTGCACGGTTTTACCACTCCCGTCAGTCCCCTCAACTACAATAAGCTTACCTTTCTTCATATTTACTATCCTGTCCAGTAACTAAAATTCGACCGCTCCACTATTTCGATAACATTGTGACAACCGTTCACAATAGAGTATCAATGCCCGCTTGAAAATCAAATGATTTGTTGTAAAAGGCGATTATTTTGATACAATTTCTCGTACTATGTATGTAAAGTTTTCAAAGCTATTGCGTGCTAAAATCTTAATTTGTCTTGTTTTTCTGCTTTTACTCAGCCATGGAGTATGTTTTGGCAGTGAAGTTGAGGAGTTAAGAAAAGATCTTTTAGAATTGGAAAAGATTGTAAACCCATTTGTACGGATTTTCCAAAAAGTATCTCGTCTGGTAGCACCTTCGGTCGTAAGCATTGTAGCAGAAGGCGCTTATGGAACGGCCACTAACCCACACGATGAAGAATCTCCTCTTTCCTCTCCTGATGGTGAAAATAACAAATCTCAGGATTCAAATAAGCCCAGTTTCGGTTCCGGAATAGTAATAAAAGAAACAGGGTACATCCTTACCAATTTTCATGTTGTAAGTGGTTTTGAAAACGGAAAAATTACGGTCACACTACACAACGGGGACAAGCATGACGCTGCGCTAATCGGCCAGGATCCAAACACGGACCTGGCAATTTTGAGAATTGAATGTAACGATCTCAGAGAAGCCACTCTTGGAGATCCAGAGAGCGTGAATGTCGGGGACTGGGTCATTGCCATTGGCAATCCATTTGGATATAGCCAGACTGTTTCCGCAGGCATAGTAAGCGCAATAGGAAGAACACACATTACCCCATTTGCCAAACCTTTTGCATACGAAGATTTTATTCAGACAGATGCCGCAATTAATCCGGGTAACAGCGGTGGTCCACTGGTAAACCTGCGCGGTGAGATTATCGGAGTTAATTCTGCTATCGCAACACGCACAGGAGGATTTCAGGGAGTCGGTTTTGCGATATCCATGGAAATTGCAAATGAGGTCATATCAGACCTTATTGAGAGAGGCAGAGTAGTGAGAGGCTATCTGGGAGTAGGACTTCAGGATATCAATGACAGCCTGGCTGCATATTTAAATCTAAAAAGCAAAAGCGATGTTTTGAGAGAATTTCATATAGAGTCAGATAAGGGTGCTTTCATATCCGAGGTGTGGCAGGATACCCCCGCATCAAAAGGAAACATTTTTCCCGGTGACGTTATTGTTGAGTTTGGCGGACGTGAAATCATGAATATAGACGATCTGCAGAAAGCCATAAGGGTTTCGAAAGTTGGCAGTAATGTTGCAGTAATAGTCATTCGCAACAAAAAAGAAAAATTACTGACAATCAATATTGATGAACAGCCAGGAAATATGTCTGGACGTAAGTATGTAACAGTCAGAGCGATTCTCGGACAAACAAGCCTCAATGTAGGCTTAGCAGTTGAGACCCTATCCCCGGAAGAGGAGAAAGCACATGGAGTACTTGTGAGACATGTTGTAAGTGATAGTCCGGCAGAAAGGGCGGGTATATTGCCCGGAGACATAATATTAAGAGTTGGTTCCAGCGATGTCAAGACTGCCCTTGAATTTCAGTCAGTATTGAAAAAGTTTGTAGACACTGGCGTATCTGTTTCCCTGCTCATCAAATCAAAAGGCTATGTTACCTTGAAGTATTAGTGTTCTTTCCGCTCGCTAAAGAACTGCCTACTTTTTCTTTTTAGTGGCAGTTTTTGTCTTTCTTTTTCCTCCCCTTGCTTTCCTTTCAGGAGCTTTTTCTGCAAGGTCAAGACACTCTTTAAGAGTCAGGTCTTTAGGTTCCTGGTCCTTAGGTATTTTGACATTCTTTTTTCCAACTTTTATGTAAGGCCCGTACCTTCCGTTTAACACTTGCACCTCGGGATTTTCGTCAAATGATTTGATGAATTTTTCAGCATCAGCTTTGCGCTTGGCTTCTATTAATTCAATGGCCCTGTCTTGCTCAATAGTGTAGGGATCATCATCGTCTTTTAGTGAAACAAATTTGCTGTCATGCCGAATATACGGCCCAAACCTGCCAATTGCAGCAACGATTACTTTGTCTTCATACGTACCAACTTCTCTCGGTAGTTTAAATAAGTTAACGGCTTCCTCAAAAGTGATGGATTCCAGCAACTGCCCCTTAAGCAGACTAGCATATTTAGGTTTCTCCTCTTCTTCAAGTTCCTCAGTAGTTCCGATTTGAGCCATAGGTCCGTATGGCCCCAATCGCACCAATAAGGTTCTCCCTGTTTTAGGATCCTTGCCAAGTTCTCTTGAGGTGTCTACTTCAGACCGATCTATTGCCTCCGTAGCTTCTACCCTTTCATGAAAACTTCCATAAAATGCACCAATCATTTTATCCCATTCCAGCTTGCCGGAGGCGATATCATCAAACTCCTTTTCTATGGAAGCAGTAAACGAGTAGTCAGTAACTCTTGGAAAATTTTTAACCAGAAAGTCGTTTACTATCCTGGCGACATCTGTTGGAAAAAGCTTGGCTTTTTCAGCACCTGTAATCTCCGTTTTTGTAACAGAACTAACTTCGTTGTTTGCCAGGACCATTTCCAGATATTGTCTCTCCCTGCCATCTCTGTGCTCTTTGAGTACATATCCCCTTTTTTGTATGGTAGAAATGGTAGGAGCATATGTAGACGGTCTACCGATACCTAGTTCCTCCAGTTTCTTAACGAGGCTTGCTTCTGTAAATCTTGCAGGGGATCTTGTAAACCTTTGCACGGCCTTCATTTTGTCAAGGTTGAGTTCTTGCCCAACCGTTAATGGCGGTAAAATTCCTTTGCTTTCCTCTTCCTCATTTTCTTCAACAGCCGATTCAAGGTAAACCTTGAGGAATCCTTCGAAGGTGATGACCTCACCTGTAGCCTTCATGGTTTGAGGAACGGTGGAAATTCCGATTTTCACAGTGGTCCTCTCTATACGAGCATTAGCCATTTGCGATGCAATTGCACGCTTCCATATCAACTCATAAAGGCGTGTCTGGTTTCTGTCGCCACCTGCGCTTTTCTCTGAAAATTCTGTAGGCCTGATAGCTTCATGAGCCTCTTGAGCAGAGCTGGACTTGGTAGTATATTGTCTTGTTTCTGAATATTCATCACCATATGCAGAAATTATTTCCTTTGCAGCATTTTCTAAAGCGGTTTCTGAAAGGTTGACAGAATCTGTCCTCATATAGGTGATCTTACCTGATTCATATAAACGCTGAGCCAGAGTCATCGTCTGCGCTACGGAGAATCCGAGTTTAAGGCTGGCTTCCTGTTGTAATGTAGAAGTGGTAAAGGGCGCAGCCGGCTTCTTCTGTCCCGGCTTTTTCTCTAAACTATCTATTGTGAAAACAGCTCCGATGCATTTAGTTAAGAACTCCAAAGCTTCCTCTTCAGAGGAAAATCTTTCGGACAACTCTGCCTTCAATACTTTATCACCCTCAACAAGAAACTCTGCACTAACCTTGAAGAATGACTTAGTATCAAATTGTTCAATTTCACGTTCTCTCTCTACCACCATTCTTACGGCAACAGACTGAACCCTGCCTGCAGAAAGACCACGTTGGATTTTTTTCCACAAAATGGGGGACAATTCAAACCCTACAAGCCTGTCCAGAATCCGCCGGGCCTGCTGCGCATTGACTAAAGCGATATTAACACTTCTTGGTGATTCAATAGCATTAAGTATTGCCTTTTTAGTAATCTCTCCGAAAACGATTCTACGAGTATTTTCTTCCTCTAATTTAAGCGCTTCATGCAAATGCCATGATATCGCCTCCCCTTCACGGTCATCATCAGTTGCCAACCATACAACGTCAGCTTTCTTTGCTGACTTTTTAAGTTCTTTTATAACGTCTTTCTTCTCTTTAGGGATCTCGTATGTAGGTTGAAAACCGTTTTTTATGTCTATAGCCTTATTAGTCTTGGGAAGGTCACGAACATGACCGAAACATGACTGTACCGTAAAATCTTTACCTAAGTAACCTTCAATCGTTTTTGCTTTTGCCGGCGACTCTACTATTACGAGGTTTTTTCCCATAGAATAATATTATTAAATTCTTTGAAGATTCAAAATAAAAACACATGACAGACTAAGGCTGAAAATTAAAACAAAGGTGTTTGTTAGTGTCAAGGGTTTTCTAATTTAAAACATTTTTTGTACTTTAATCAGTGTATATTGTACCGGATTATAAGTTTTTACAAAAAGCAGTTGATAGTTACTACGTTGCTCTATATAATTCAACATTCGAATTTATTCAGTATTTTGAGAGGTGTTTTACTAATAAGGTGTTTCCTACACATAGCTTAGTATGTGCAGAAACGATAAAATGAGAGGTATTTATGGCAGCAACAAGTTGGTTTAGAAGAAATCAGAAAAAGCTCTTGGGTATTCTGGTCGTATTTTTGATGGTAATATGGGGCATTGGACCTGCGGCAGAATATATAATTCCTAAGCCAGGTGTCGGAGAAATTCTTGGCCGTAAAGTCACGCAAGATCAGTTTAGTGATACTGCCACCAGATGGGCAAGGATTTTTTTCAGGGAAGCCAAAGAGCCTGTCGCTCAACTGGTCTGGAGGCAGATGGCACTTTTTGGCCAGGCAGAGAACATGGGAATCGTTATTACCAAAGATGAACTTGCACAAGAAATACGCAATTTTTTTCCTGTTGACCCGCGTATCTTTGAAGACAAAGAAGGCTTCAGACGTATGCTTGGAAACGTATTCCATTTAACAGAACCACAGTTTGAAAAAACAATAAAAGAATACCTTTTATCACGTAAGCTTCAATACCTTTTAAAAAGTTCTGTAAAGGTTACCGAGAACGAAGCGTACCAACGATATATTAAAGAAAACGAACAGGTAAAAATCAAATATACGGCTCTTAAGGCAAGGGATTTTGTCAGTCGTGTTGAAATCAAAGAAGACGAGATCAAATCTTTTTACGATAAATATAATGAAAATTATCCAAATGCTGAAGAGGGGATATACGGATACAAAGAGCCTGAAAAAGTTAAAGTAGAATATATTATTACAAGGTCCGATGCAATAGAAGAACAGATTAATATCACTGATGAAAAAATGCAGAAATATTACGAAGAGAAAAAGGACCTTATGTTTAGGAAAGAAAATGGGGAAACCCCTGAAGGTGAAGATTCGGACGAAACAGCGGTATCGGAATTTAAGCCATTTGATGAAGTGAAGGCACAAATTAAGAAAAATATGCTTTTCAGAGAACGCGAAACGGTGGCCAACAAGATGATTGCTGATGCTGATGATGAAATATATGAGAATATTGACAAAGAAGGCTTTATCAGCTTTGCCAAACTCGCGAAGCAATACGGTCTCTCGCACGTTATACCAACTAATCAGAATAACGGAACAAACTATTTCACAAAGGATGAAATGAGGGAAGTGATTATTGATCTTCCGCAATTCCCACAGCAAGTATTTGAAAGGGAAGTAAATGACCCTTCGACTCCTATAGATTCAACGGGAGGCAAGCTTATTTTTCGGGTAATTGAAAAAGTCGAATCTCATATACCGAGTTATGAAGAAGTCCACGATAAGGTTGCTGAAGATCTACGTTATGAAAAAGCATTTGAAGAGGCAGAAAAAGTCGCAGAAAAATGTCTTGAAAAAATAAATGAAACATCTCTGAAAGAAGGCATAAAGTCCATTAAGGATGACGCCGGCAAATTAGCAATAATTGAAACAAAATATGTCAGTAGACCGGGTATCATCAGCAAAGATGATGATACCGAAATATTGGGCTCTGATAGAGTTAAAATTACTGATGCAGCTTTTGGTTTAAAAGTTGGAGAGTCAGCCGTTACAGTTGAAAACAGAGGCGAAAAAACATGTTACGTCGTAAAACTGGTAGAGAGAAAGAAGGTTGATCCAAAAAGCTTTGAAGAAAAAAGAGATTTAATAATGGAACAATATCTTTTGGAAAAGCAGTTTGTTTTTTCAACTGAATGGGAATCCTGGATAGGCACAAAGACTCAGTTAGGTAAGAGCAAAAGTTAAACGCACACAAGAGGTTCAAATTGGATACAATTTTTGGTATCAAAAAGATACAGAAAAAACTTGTTTGCCCCGTTGTTACATTGGGAGTGTTTGACGGTGTTCATTCAGGGCATCAAGATGTTATTCAAAAAACGATAGATCTGGCGAACAAAAGGAATGGAGAATCAGTAATTTTAACCTTTGATCGCCATCCTAAGAGCGTTCTTTCACAAACACGGCAGTCATGTATCACGTCACTGGAACATAGACTAGTATTATTTGAACAACTTGGCGTTGATATATCGGTAGTATTGGAATTTGATAAAAAAATTTCTGAAATCAGTGCAGAAGATTTTATAACTGATATACTGTATGAATGGCTAGGCGCTAAAGTCATTGTACTCGGATTTGACTGCTCATTTGGCAAGGACAGAAGAGGTAATGCATCAATGGTCCGTGACTATGCTGAAAAGTACGGATTTGAAGTTGTTACATGCGATCCTTTAGAATTCGAAGGTGAAATAACAAGTAGCACAACAATACGAAAGCACGTTATTCAAGGTAACTTACAGAAGGCAAGAGGAATGCTTGGCAGACGTGTTTCAGTATTTGGTACAGTTGTAAAAGGTTCCGGCCGTGGAAAAGGTTTAGGATTTCCCACTGCCAACCTTAATCTTCACCATGAAATAAGACCTCCTTCCGGAGTGTATGCCACTAAGGTCTTTAAGGAAGGAAAAGAATATAACGCTATAACCAACATAGGAACTTGTCCTACGTTCGGAGAAAGCGCGCAGAATGATGAACCTGTAGTAGAAGCTCACATAATTGACTTTAATGAATCGATTTACGGAAAAGACCTGGAAGTTCAATTCCTTTACAAATTAAGAGAGGAAACCCGGTTTGAAAGTGCTGACGAATTAAAGTTGCAATTAGAACGAGACAAAATGAGATTTATGAACAGGGTTTCAGAGAAAGTCTTAGCAGAGTAGGTGCAATTCACAAATTGCCTCTTCTTAATAAAAATTCAGGGCAGATAGCTCAGTTGGTAGAGCACGGGATTGAAAATCCCGGTGTCGCCGGTTCGATTCCGGCTCTGCCCACCACATATAGAAAACAATAGTATTCCCCATTTAATTCCCTACAAATCCCTTTCCCTTTTTTTGAAGAGGAGATATATGGGAAAATTGAATTATACATACGGTATTACGGTAGAAACCGCGCAGAAAGTAATAAAGCGGTAAAATTAAAATTGTTTTAGTGCTAAGAATGAGAAATCGTCTTAAAATTATCTGGATAGTAATATTTATTATCTCTTTAAATCCATGCTATTTGCATGCACAAGAAGAGGAGAAACTCAATCCGGATGTATTTTATCAAGATTTTGAAGAGTTCATAAGCATTATAAAAGAGATACAAAATAAATACGTTGATGAAGTTGGGCTGAGGGCATTGCTTATGAATGCTTATAATGGAATGCTTGCCGGCCTGGATCCACACAGCCAATTCATTGACTCAAAAAGCCTCGAGGAACTGAGGATTGAAACAGAAGGCGAATTTGATGGCATTGGCATTGAAGTCGTTTTAAAGAATGGATTTTTAAGAGTGTTGACTCCCATTGTTGATTCACCAGCCTTTCGTGCAGGTGTGTATATTGGAGATGTAATAATCAAGATTGATGGAAAATCAACAAAGAATATTTCGATTCGTGAGGCGATTGAAATGCTTCGCGGTAAAAATCATACAGAAGTTACAATCACGGTTATACATGAGGGAGAAAGCGAGTCTGTTGACATTACTATGGAACGCGCAAAAATCCATCTAAACAGTATACGTGGTACAAGAATCGTTGATGAAGAGAGCAAGATAGGCTACATCGCAATTACCAGTTTTCAAGACAATACAATAGGCGATCTGGACGCCGCAGTTAAAGAGCTGGAGGAACAAGAAATGGAAGCCCTCATTCTGGACCTTCGATTTAATCCGGGTGGCCTCTTAAATATTGCAGTAGACATGGTGGACAAGTTTATTAAAAAAGGCTTAATTGTGTCTACAAAAGGAAGGCACAAATCACAGCATCATGAATATAAAGCACATAAATCAAAAACGTATAAAAATTTCCCACTGATCATAATAGTTAATAATGGCAGTGCCAGCGCCTCGGAAATTGTTGCAGGAGCGGTTAAAGACCATAAACGCGGACTTTTGCTGGGAACAAAAACTTATGGCAAAGGTTCAGTCCAGAGTTTGATACCAATAAAAAATAAAAATTCAGCACTGAAGCTGACAACGGCTAAATACTATACACCATCCGGAGCCATGATTCATGGAATCGGTATTGAGCCAGACATAAAGGTAGATCTCACGCAAAAGGAAGTAAGAGGTTTACACCGGCACCTGGCCAGAGTTAATGCAGCAGACATGCGAACGAAAAACGGGAAAGAACCAATAGAAGCTAATGATGATAAAGAAAAATTTGTTGATACACAGCTTTCCAGGGCAATTGATGTTTTGAAAGGTATAAGTGTTTATTCCAAAAACAACTAGAACTTAGCAACCCTGCATAAACACATACAACGCTGAAAACAATATTCACTCCAGAACAAACTCCGTTAAAATACATCTGATAATATGATAATTCTCGGTATCGAAACCTCATGTGACGAAACATCTGCTGCTCTTGTGGAAGATGGCAAAAAAGTCCTTTCAAACATAGTTGCATCTCAGCAAGACCTTCACTCAAAATTTGGTGGCGTAGTTCCCGAAATAGCTTGTCGCGCGCACACAGATACAATTATAACAGTAATTGACAACGCTCTGGCAGAAGCTAACATAAAGATGAGTGATATAGACGCAATATCTATAGCAAATACACCGGGGCTTATCGGTGCGCTATTAATTGGACTTACAGCGGCCAAGACGTTAAGCTGGATATTGAAAAAGCCGCTCATAACGGTCAATCATCTACATGCGCATATTTATGCAAGCAAGATAGAGAATGAAAATATCGATTACCCGGCTATAAGTCTTGTAGTATCAGGAGGGCATACTTCACTGTTCCTGACACATAGTGAAACGAATTATGAGCCGATCGGCGGAACCATAGATGATGCGGCAGGAGAAGCGTTTGATAAAGTTGGCAAAATTTTAGGTTTAGGCTATCCCGCCGGCCCGGAGATTGATGCTATTGCGCAAAAAGGGAATGAGAAAGCAATACAATTTCCACGGTCTTATCTAAAAAAAGGTTCTCTCGATTTTAGTTTCAGCGGTATAAAAACAGCTGTCTTGTATCACTGTATGGGACAGAACTCAAAGAACACCAGTGAAATACCAAAACTAACTGATAATGAAATTGCAAACGTTGCTGCAAGTTTTCAGGAAGCTGTTGTTGATGTTCTGGTAGACAAAACTATTTTTGCAGCGACTAAGTTTTCTACCAAAAGTATAATCATCGGTGGCGGTGTTGCCTGCAACTCAAGGCTAAGACAGAAACTTACAGATGCGGCAAAGAGGCGTAACATTCCACTGTTTTATCCATCAAAGAAATTATGTATGGATAACGCGGCTATGGTAGCAGGGCTGGCATTCCACAAGTATGAAGAAAAGGAATTTTCCAACCTTGAAGTTGAAGCAATACCATAATAAATTATCGTTTCCGGGCTCCAATCTGGAAACAAGTTGAGAATAGAAAAAGGTACAAAAAATGGATGATAACACGATCAAAAGATTACTAACAAAAGTAAAAAAAGGTAACCTTACAATAGAGAATGCCTTGCAGAGCTTTAAGGAATTACCATATAAAGACCTGGGATTTGCCAAGGTTGATAATCATCGAACCATACGCTGCGGTTTTCCTGAAGTAATATTTTGCGAGGGAAAGACCCCTGAACAGGTTCTCAAAATTTCCGAACAAATCATCAAGCACGGAGCTGATCTATTGGCAACACGTGCTAACGAAGAGATATACAAATGTGTTTCTCAACAATATAAGAACGCCAGATATAACGATAAAGCCAGGACAATAGTCATTAAAAACTCCCGTTCAAAAAAGAAGAAAGGCTTAATACTGATTGTAACTGCCGGCACCTCAGATATTCCTGTTGCTGAAGAAGCAAAAGAGACTGCAGAGATAATGGGAAACAATGTAAAGGTACTTTATGATGTTGGAGTTGCCGGTATACATCGCCTGCTCAGCAAGAAGGAGGATATTGATGCGGCCAAAGTGCTCATAGTGGTTGCGGGCATGGAAGGAGCGCTTGCCAGTGTGGTGGGAGGAATGGTGGCACGGCCTGTTATAGGTGTACCAACGAGTGTAGGATATGGTACCAGTTTCGGCGGTGTTACTCCGCTTTTAGCAATGTTAAACAGTTGTGCCGCAAATGTTACTGTTGTTAATATTGATAACGGTTTTGGTGCTGCTTACGTCGCATCTCTGATAAATAGTACTAAATAGTTTCAATCAATGTAATTATCAGGCAATTTTAATTTTCCAAGAATCATATGGTTAAAACAAAAAAGCTGCCTAAATTAAACCCCAGGAAAAGCAACTCACACAAAGGCAGCTATGGCCGCGTGTTAGTACTTGCCGGTTCACCCGGTTTGACAGGAGCCGCATACCTCTGCTCAAAAGCAGCATTGAGGAGTGGGTCAGGCATAGTCACCCTGGGAGTCCCTGAGAGCCTGAACCCTATAATGGAGGCAAAACTGACTTGCGTGATGACACATCCCCTACCTGAAACGAAGGCGTCTACATTATCCAATAAGGGAAAAAAGAAGATCATGAAGTTGTGTGAATCTCACGATGTCGTTGCTTTGGGACCGGGCCTTTCTCAACAACCTGAGACAAGAGAACTCATCCTCTGGTTAATACAAAATATAGACCGCAACATGGTAATCGATGCTGATGGGCTTAACGCACTTTCTGATAAAGTGAATGTACTGCACAAGATAAAAAGGCATGCAGTATTAACGCCTCATCCTGGAGAGATGTCACGCCTAACAGGTCTTGGTTCGGCAAAGAATGTACAAAAAGAGAGGCTGGGCACGGCAACAAAGTTTGTTCAATCAATCCAGAAGAAATTAAATAACGAAGGAAAACTCACTCTGGTATTAAAGGGTGATAAAACGATAGTTGCAAACAGTAGAAAAGTATACGTAAATCGTACGGGCAATCCCGGAATGGCAACAGCCGGTACAGGTGACGTCCTTACAGGAATCATCGCATCATTAATCGGACAGGGATACGATGTATTTGACGCCTCACAACTGGGCGTATACATACATGGACTGGCAGGAGATATTGCGGCGAAGAAGAAGGGAGAACATTCAATGATAGCTTCCGATATAATTGAATACTTACCTGACGCATTCATAAAATATAATAAAGAGAAAGGATGGAATAAATAGAAATGGCTTTATCAATAGAACAGCTTGAGTCATGGGAAAAAGAAGCAGGAATCCACTTTGACAAACTTGAAGAGGTAGATGAAATGATCAAGAGAAAGCTGGTAGATAAGAACCTTGCCAAGCGAATGGGTACCGTCGCAGACGATAACATACAGATACTGATATCAAAACTGAGGGATTCTCTGGAAGATTCCGATATATCAGAAGTATGCAATGTACTGGGCAAAATCAAAAACAAAGAATCTGATGAGGATATAAGGAAAGAGCTGGAAACATTAGCAGAAAATAATGGTAATGATACCGCGTTAATAGGATCTATCAACGATCATGAAGGGCATTTACTTATGCTAGCTATGCAGGTTATAAAAAGGCTATTGAAGCCCTGATCATAATTAAATCAGAAATTAGATATTGCTTTATAAAACAAAATAATTTATACGTTAACGGTTGAAAACAGAATTTTATCCAAATTATAAAGAGGTATTGAAATATGGAGACACCAAATCCGGAAGAGAATCATGCAGAATGGGTGGCAGTCAAGGAAGGTGATCAGGATTGGATGAAGGAGTTGGCTGACATGCTTACCGAGAAGGGTATACCCACCGGTATGACACTCGCCCCGGGATGCAGCGCGGGAACGTGTGGCTGCCGATTCATTGTCCTGGTTGCCGAAAAGGATGTCAAGGAAGCACACGGCTATATTGAAGAATATTACATGACCGTACACCCGGAACTCAGGGAATCGCAGGAATGGGCTGATCAGGACAAATGCCCTGCATGTGGCCACGATGTTGGCCAGGATGCAAAGGAGTGTCCTGACTGCGGGCTACTTCTTATTATTGAAGGATAAGACCATCAGGGGTGGAGGATGGAAACGGTTTAACCGTTTAAACTGTATGTGGTTTTTATCTGTCCCATCTATTCATAAAGCTCTTAATATCATTATCTGCAGAGCGTAAGATCTGCATGCAGATAAAGATGAAAACAGAAAATTGCCAGCAATCTTCGGGGCCAATGATAAGGCCGCAAGTAACATTTTCCTCTTTTTGTAGCTCCTGCGTATATTTATCAATTGCGCGACTCAGTCTGCCTTCAAAAACATCAAGTGAGTATGTTTTATTATTATATTTAAATGATGGAAACTCAATACCACGAACAAGAAAAAAATTGGTAATCATATCCTGCTGATTCTCGGAACCATCCCTGAAATCAAATCCATCAAGCTGAGCTGAACCCGGAGGAAGAAATAACGAGGGTTTTTCCACCAGAATCTCTCCCTTACGAACCACACAATCTCCCAGATTGACCGAGGATTCAGCCAAAAATATGTATGGCAAATGTGTGGTCTTGAGAGTATCAAGGGGCTTTACTCGTGGCCTTATTACTTCAGTATGTTTAAGAGCTCTTTCCCAGGTCTTTTCAATATCCATAATACATTCATATTAACTTAAAATATATAAATCCTATCCACTGCTATAATCCACTGTCTTGACAAAACTTGCCAAGCTCACTTACTAATATACTCGTCTGCTCCAGAATATGGCTGCTTGCTTTTTCACTTCTAGCAAGGTATTGGAAATAGTCTTGGCAAACGTCCTCTGATTCAATTGCGTTTCCAACGTCAAACGTGGGTACAACCTCACTATCAGGAAGAAAACTGGCGAGCTGCAGAAAACTCAACTGAAGGGTCCCGAATATCTCTTCATCTCTCGGCTCTGCTGTACCAACATACATCAACTCAACCTTAATTGCCTCTTTTATAGTGTCTTTGTCATATGGCAGTAGTGACATAAGACGTCCCTGAACATTTTTAATAGGTTGTTCGCTCAGAATGTCTCCATATTCTTCTACTATCTTGACTGCATTCTCTAGATTCATATTTCATCCATCCTATTGAATAATCGAAATAATTTGTCTTGAATAGAATACACGTAGGATTATAGTTCGATGTGTCATTATAACATAAATGTAATGAGAAATTCACTACTTTGTCATATGATTCTGACTATTTAGATCTCAATGGCCTGTTTCGTAAAGCCTTATATATAGATAACCACTTTTAAAATACAGCCAAGGGGAAAGATTTTGATTTATCGAATTATTGCGGATTAGAATGTACAGCACCTGCTATACGTATTTGCAAATCATTTCAAGAACAGTACTACTCAGCCTGAAGTTTTTTAAGCCGCTCCTTAACAACATCTACATGACGCGTTTCTCCACCCTTACGTTTAACACGAACTTTTACTTTGCTCCATGCTTCAGCAATCTTACCATCCGGAGATATGATAAAAGTTGACCGGATTACCCCTTCATACTCTTTACCATAGTTTTTTTTCAATCCCCAGGCACCGTATGCTTTGTGTACCTTTTTGTCCGGATCGCTTAACAACGTAATACCCAGACCCTGTTTTTCAATGAAGCGTCTATGGGACTCTGTACTATCAGGACTAACGCCCAAAACAATTGCATTCAGTTTTTTGTAATCGTTAAATGTCTCGGTGAAATCACAGGCCTCTTTTGTACATCCGGATGTATTATCCTTTGGATAGAAGTATAACACTATCCATTTGTCACTATTATCTTTCAGCGATACATCTTTGTCGTCCTGATTTCGCAAACAAAATTCCGGGGCTTCTGTTCCGGCTGTAATCATAGTATTACCTCAATTTAAAAGTGCCCAAAGTTGCAGTAACTCTTATTTTTCAACTTTGGGCACTTTAGTTCACTTAAGACTTAGTTGCTTCTGTTTATAATTTCTCAGAATGGGAAGACAGATAGTCTGCCACACCATCAGCTGTTGGCGTCATGCCATCCTCGCCCTTCTGCCAGCCGGCAGGACATACTTCGCCATGCTTCTCGTGAAACTGTAAAGCATCAACGACACGAAGCATCTCATCTACATTACGTCCGAGAGGAAGGTCGTTGACTGTCTGGTGTCGAACGTTACCGTCCTTGTCGATTAAAAATGACGCACGCAGAGCGATACTTGCAGGGTGTTCAACCCCATATGCCCGAGTAATTTCATGGTTAACATCTGCAACCATCGGAAACTTTACCTCTCCAATACCACCTTTATTAACAGGTGTATTTCTCCAGGCATGATGGCTGAATTGTGAATCGATAGAGACCGCTACAACCTCCACCTTTCGTTTTTTAAATTCATCTAATCGCTTGTCGTGTGCAATTATTTCTGTCGGACAGACAAAAGTAAAGTCCAATGGATAGAAAAACAGCACTACGTACTTCCCTCTCAAATCTGACAACTTAAAGTCTTCCTTGATACTGCCGTCAGCCAGCACAGCAGCAGCCGTAAAATCCGGTGCTTCTTTAGTAACTAAAACGCTCATTTCTTTCTTCCTTTCTTAAAATAACATTAAAAACATTACACTTTTTTATATGTAAAAAAGTAATCTATCATGGATATAATCCTCTGATTTTCTGTGCCTCCGCAATACGGCTGATACCAAGCATCCATGCCGCCATCCTCATATTAATTTTCTTCTCTTGTGACATTGAATAAACACTATTAAAGATATCTGACATTATCTCTTTTAAACGCTGATGTATCTCTTTCTCTTTCCAGAAATAAAACTGAAGGTCCTGCACCCACTCGAAATATGAGATGACAACACCTCCCGAGTTTGCGAGGATATCAGGTATCACACAAACACCACGCTCAGACAGAATCCTGTCTGCTTCAGGTGTCGTCGGTCCGTTTGCACCCTCAACTATTATTCCGGCTTTAACTTTGTCCGCATTATACCTGGTGATTTGTCCTTCTATCGACGCAGGAATCAATACATCGCAGTCCAGGGTAAGAAGCTCTTCATTTGTAATTATTTCAACGTCCGGAAAATCTGCGATTTCCTTATTCTCCTTAACATGTTGAATCAGGCCTCCAATGTCGATTCCATTTTCATTATAAATTCCTCCTTTACTATTGCTTACAGCGATTATTTTGCTCTCCTGCCCGCAAAGTAACCTGGCGGCCGCTGAGCCCACATTTCCAAACCCCTGTATGGCAATTCTGAGCCCTTTCAGATCTTTTCCATTGATCTTTGCTGATTCTTCTACCATATAATAAACACCTCTTCCCGTCCCTTCCTCTCTACCTAAAGAGCCGCCTAATACCAACGGTTTGCCTGTAACAACTCCTAAGGAAGTATGGCCTTTCAACATACTGTATGTGTCCATCATCCACGCCATTGTCTGCATATTAGTATTCATATCTGGAGCGGGTATATCTTCTTCAGGACCGATAGCCCAGATAATTTCAGATGTAAATCTTCTGGTAAGCCGCTCCTTCTCTTTTATTGACATTACTGCGGGGGTGCAACAAATCCCTCCCTTTGCCCCACCGTATGGAAGTTGCATCAATGCACATTTCCAGCTCATCAACATGGCCAGAGCAGTGACCTCTTCAAGGTTCACGTTGGGATGATAACGTATCCCACCCTTTGACGGCCCCAATGTAATATCATGCTGAACTCTAAATCCTTTAAATACCTTAACTGCTCCGCTATCCATCTCAATAGGAATAGAAACTAACAATGACCGTTTAGGATATCGTAACCTTTCCAGAACATTGCCAGACAGTTCCAACTTGTCAGCAACAAGATCATATTGTTTTAAGACAGATTTTAGAAAAGGCATTTTAAGTAATCTCTTTCTTTATAAATTATTACTTTGTAAAGATTGGCATTCAATACTTCAAACTTCGTCTATATCGTGCCACTCAGAATTTTCAATCCAATTGTCAGGTTGTGACACAAGGTTGACTATGTTCTCAAGTAGAATACAATGCCCCTTTTCCTCTTTTGCTAAAGTCAAAAATATTTTCTTCCTGTGCGAGTCTTTCTCCTCACCCGCCCTCTCCAGATAGAATTCTTCACTGCTTTTCTCAATCTCCAAAGCCTTTTTGTAAAATTCTACCTGAGAGACATCAACATCAATCTCTTTCTCTTCCTTCATTTTTATAAAAATATTTTTTATTTTTGTTAATACCTCAGCATCCTTCGAATATTCTGTTTTATTGTTTTTTTGCATATCCAGGATTACATTGTAGTGTTTGGCTTCAGACTCAGCCATCATAGTCAGCACACTCTTAATACCCGCATTCTCTGTTTTCTTCGCAAGATCCAGGTAAAAATTCCTACCATCCAATTCCATTTGCATTGCAAACTCATATATATCCACTTTACTTCCTCCCTCTGTTTTCATTAAGTATTTAGACGGTACGAATTGTTAGCTACCAGCTATAACTATCGCAATGTCCATACCAATAATAATTTTTCGCGCGCGAAAGATCACGGCAATGCATAACTCATGAGATTACAGAATCTTATAGCGTTATACAGAAAAATGCAAGACTTCATGCTGCACATTTTTATTTATAATTACGAAATAATTGCGAACAGCTAAGTGTAAAAAACAGGCAATATCGCAAAATATTCGTATTATTCATAAATCACAAAACTGCATACCTATCCATCCAATGACACTGTAAGATTGTAAGGCTTTATGAATACGACACTTATGCCTTGCCTACAATATGTTTTTGTAAATATTTTATTGCATAGGCATAAAGATTGCGCCTGCACAAAAGGTGCGCAGGGAATTAACATGCTAAAGAATATTGTGTTTCGTATCTCCCTGAGAAAGATGAAGACCGGAAATAAATTATAAATCGTAGTTACTATTATAAATAAAGCAGTTTCAAATTTACTAATATTCTTGCGAAATCATTAGACAAGGAGGTGACGAAGTGAAATGCTATATTTGCAACAAGGCAGGAAAAAAGACTGATGCGATAGCGATATGCATTGTCTGCGGAATAGCTGTTTGCGAAGAACATCAGATTCGCGAGCAGGTACCGGTGAAAGAGACATATAAATGGGGGCTAGGGGAAGAAGAGGTGACTCTGCCAAAGCCACTTCCACGCATTCTATGTACATGGTGCTATGAAGCACTTGTAGCGCAGAAGCAGAAGTGATACTGCTGATTGGAAGTGATTGATGTTATGGACAAAAAAAGCCTTTGCGAAAAACTAGCTAAACACTTGGATGTAATTACTAAATGCTCTATTCCGACTGAACAGGGAACCGTTCTACTGGCAACCATACTGGAATCTCGTTATCCATATGTATACCCGAGAGATAGTGCCTGTGCCTCTAATTTGTTCAGACAAATGGCGGAGAAAGACCTTGATCCTGATGGGAGAGCCTTTAACCTTTTGAAGGGATTATCTCAGTTTATCTCCTCTGTTCAGGACGAAAGCGGAGAGTGGGTACAACGCTATGGATTAAACGGACAGAAAAAAGCTATTTACATCCAGG